>JAKVCH010000311.1 GCA_022447485.1 Polyangiaceae bacterium
CGAAGAATTAGGAGAGAGCTCGGACGAAGACGAAGAAGTCGAGCAGCTCCGCGAACGCCTCGCCCTACTCAACCTCCCCGACGAGGCTCGCCAGGCAGCCAGGAAGCAGTTAAAGCGCCTCGCGAGCATGCCGGCACAGGCGTCAGAGTATCAGGTGGCCCGTTCCTACGTCGAGTGGATTCTTGACCTACCGTGGCAACAGAGCACGCCGGATCACATGGACGTCCAGGCTATCAGGCGCTGTCTCGACGAAGACCATTACGGTCTGGAAGACGTCAAAAAACGCATCATTGAATTCGCAGCAGTCCGCCAGCTTCGTAAAGACAACCGAAGCCCGATTCTTTTATTTATTGGTCCTCCCGGCGTCGGCAAAACCTCTTTAGGCAAGTCCATAGCCCGAGCCATGGGCCGGCATTATTCGCGCATCGCCCTCGGCGGCGTCCGGGATGAGGCTGAGATACGCGGGCACCGCAGAACTTACGTTGGAGCTCTGCCGGGCCGTATCATCCAGGCACTTAAGAAAACGGCTTCGAACAACCCTGTCTTAGTTCTCGACGAAATCGACAAAATGGGAGTGGATATGCGAGGCGATCCTGGCGCTGCCCTCCTGGAAGTTCTCGACCCGGCTCAGAACAACAGTTTTGTCGACCACTACCTCGACCTCCCCTTTGACTTGTCGAAGGTAACATTTCTGGCGACGGCGAATTATTGGAAGGGCATACCCGAAGCTCTCGCCGACCGTCTCGAAGTGATTGAAGTGCCCGGCTATACTCCACAGGAGAAACGAGAGATCGCTCGTCGATTCCTGCTACCAAAACAGATTAGAGAAAATGGTCTCACCGAAAGCGATGTCGTTATCACAGACGAGGTCCTGGACCTCATCCGCGAGGGATACACGCGCGAGGCGGGCGTACGTGGCTTAGAAAGAGAGCTTGGCAGTGTTTGCAGGGCCGTGGCGGTAGAACACGCGCAGGGCGAAAAGAAAGTCGATGCCGTGATCACTCCCGAACGCCTGGAAGCAATCAAAGGAGCCCCACGCTACCGCGTTGAACAAAGAGAGAAAAAGCTGCACCCTGGGGTCGCTCTGGGCCTGGGCGCCAGCGATGTCGGCGGAGAAGTCTTAAATGTTGAGGTTTCGAAAATGCCAGGAAAGGGCAATATTCGCCTCACTGGTAGTTTAGGGCCGGTCCTGGAGGAAGCCGCAAATACGGCGTTCACTTTCGTTCGCTCCAAGAGCACCGCTCTTCATCTCGAAGAAGACTGGCTCAAGAATATTGACTTACACTTACATATTCCCTTGGCCCAGGCGGTCTATGACTTTGCCGGGTTAGGTGCGAGTATTTTTGGGGCATTGGCTTCACTTTTGCTCAATTCACCCTGTCGCGCTGATACAGCTAT
This sequence comes from Polyangiaceae bacterium, assembly GCA_022447485.1. Taxonomy (GTDB): domain Bacteria; phylum Myxococcota_A; class Polyangia; order Polyangiales; family Polyangiaceae; genus NIC37A-2. Next base: position 1,399 of record JAKVCH010000311.1, read on the forward strand.
TGTTGGTGAATTGACTTTGAGGGGGAGGGTGCTCGGCGTGCGTAACCTCAAGCCAATGCTCTTTGCCGCGCACCGTCTCGGTATAAAAACAGTGATTCTCCCTTCGAAAAACCGACCGGATATTCAAGAGGTACCCGAAGAGATACTTCATGCGCTCGACCTCAAGTACATCGATCGGGTCGATCAAATCTTACCCCTCCTTCTAGATAATAATGGACCGGACGAGCACTCTTCTAATGAGACGAGCGCAACCCTCTAGAAGCGCAACAGCTCGCTCCCTTTTTGTGATAGGTGCGTGAGGGTGCAAGGGTGACGCAACCAGCTGCGCGCGGACGCATCAGGCGCTACATCGCACCGGGAGGGCTCGGCGTTGTCTTATTCGCCGTTGGATTTATCCCCCTGCTTGGCGGACCACGCTACGAGTCAGCACTTATCGCAGGAATTCTTGCCCCTCTCTGGGTTGGCCTCACGCTAACGGCGCGCTGGTCCGCTGAAGCTCGCAATCTTGCTGGGCTGATCCAGTGCCTTCAGAGAGCGATCCGCGAAACCTTACCCTTTCTCGGCGTTCTTTTTCTGACTAACTTAATCCACCAGATCATCGGAGGCGCCTGTGAGCCCTGGGTGGGCTGGGTCTGCCTCACCCTAGGCCCCGGTGCGGGTTGCCTCGTGGCGGCAATGCTCGCCGCCTACGCTTCAAAACTCACGACTGCCAGGAGCAAAAACATCACGGTGTTTCTGATGCTTTGGGGTCTTTGCATCGGAAATAGTCTCTGGAAACTCTGGGCGGCTCCCCCCGTCTACGCCTACAATCAACTTGTCGGCTACTTTGCCGGGCCCATCTACGATGCATCCACCTACCGCCTCGGGACCTTTGCACTCTTTCGCACCGGCACCGTCCTCTGGCTCTGCCTCGGTGTTTTGGCGCCATGCGCCCTACGGGGGACAGGCAGATGGCCTGGTCGAGCTGGAGTCCTGCTCCTGAGCAGCGGGCTTCTCGTTTATTATAAGCACGCGCCTGACCTCGGCATCGGGCGAAGCACAGAGCAGCTGATCCAGGCCCTTGAAGGGCCTATCGAGCTAGGCGCCTGCCAAATTTCCTTCACAAGCGAGGTAAGCGAGTTTGCGGCTGGCCTCCTCGCTCAAGAGTGCGACGCTCACTTACAGCAAGGAGCCGAGTATTTGGGCGTAGAACCACCACATAGGGTCAACGTCTTCGTCTTCGCTAGCGCCAGTCAAAAAAGAGAGTACATGGGCGCGGGGCGCACCCAAATCGCTAAGCCGTGGCTAGGTCAAATTTACATTGAAGACCTGGGCTACCCACACCCTGTCTTAGGACACGAACTTGCGCACATCACCACCGCTTCGATTGGCACAGGTCCATTGAAGGTTGCCGGTAGCCTAGGAGGCTGGATCCCTGACCCAGGTCGGATTGAAGGATTTGCCGTGGCCACATCACCCCAGGAGCAATCCATCGGCACCCCCTCTGAATGGGCTGCTGCGATGGCTGAATATCGGGCACTGCCCAGGCTTAACGAGCTGTTTCAGCTTGGTTTTTTTAGTCTGCACCCGGCGCGTTCCTACAGCGCCGCAGGTTCTTTCGTAGAATTTTTGCATCAGCGCTATGGCTCGAAGGTGCTGCGCCGCTGGTACGGAGGGGAAGACCTCGAGGACTTAACGAAGGCCAGCTGGGCCGACTTAGAGCGGGCCTGGCGAGCTGACTTAGGAACGATAGCACCTTCACCCATGGTCCTACGCGCGATGCAGGAAAAGCTCCGCAAAAAGACAATTTTTCAGCGCCCTTGTCCCCATGCGAGCGATCGCCGAGAAAGAAAACTGGCGCGCGAATGCCACACCCACCCGAGACAAGCGCTACCGCGAGTCGAGGAGCTACGCGCTCTCGACCCAAGTCGCTATGACATTGAACTCATCTCAGCCACCTGCCAGCTTTCCCTCGGGCAGGTAGCTGCTGCGGAAGAACTTCTCGCGGACCAAAGTCACCATCCGGATCGTCCTTTGGCGGTCCAACTCAAGGCCAAAAGTTACTTAGGGCAAATGGCCTGGCAACAAGGAGATCTGAGCCAAGCGAAAGAACATTTCGAGTATCTCAAAGATCACAGCATTTCGGCGGGCACGCTGCGCTACGCGGAGTTAAATCTTTGGGCATTGAAACTTGAAGAGCGACATCAGGAGAAGTTTCGAAAAATCCTCACGACTGTCCCGGGAACAAAACTGTCGAGCCTGGAGCGAGGTGCTTTGCTGGGCACGATGCTCTCAGACGCAGAGGTGGGGGAAGTCGCCAGCTATTTACTGGGGCGCGACATCTTACACGCAGAGCCATCGGATAGAGAAAGCATCCGACTCGCTCAGAAGCTACTGACAGACCCAGCTAGTCGAGAACGGCAGTTGCCATCGATTGCCCTCGAAAAGTCGCGTCTGCGCTCTGGGATCCTGGCTACCTGTGCCTTAAACGACTTCGCGAGGGCGAAAGAGCTCTTCCAAGGTTATCGAGCACAGAAGCTCACGGCGATTGAGGCATTAGAGAGCCAGCGCCTTGAAGAACGCTGCAGCTCTCGCTAGGCCGGGCAAGACGAAGAGTCTGCGCCGATCATGAGAGCTTACCGCCAAAACATTCACTTAGTTTTCTTTTTCGTTCTTTGGGGCTGCGACAAGCCCAACCATCCAATCTCTGGCAAAGAACAGGGCGAGGCTCCTCTTTCGCAAAAGCCATTGGCCGAACCAGCAAGCAGCGAAACGGTCCCAGCGGCTGCCGGTAACGCCACTGACCAGCAGCATCCGCAAGGCGAAGCTTCGGAAGCCTCTCCAGCCCAGAGGCCCTGGGAGTGCCCCGCCGGGTCCATCGCTATCAAAGGCGGTAGCTTTCTCGTAGGCAATCAGAAGCGCACCTACGAAGAGGAGGAGAATCCGCGGTTCAAAACCCGGCTCCCGGACTTTTGTGCAGATAAAACAGAGGTCACAACTGAACTCTACGAAGCCTGCGTAGCGGAGGGCGCATGTAGCCCGAGTCGAGGAACCAACCTCACCTGTAATACGGTCGCAAAGGGCCGAGGGCAGCACCCCATCAACTGCATTGATTGGGAACAAGCAAGCTCCGTTTGCCAGTGGCGAGACATGCGTTTACCGACAGAAGTCGAATGGGAGTACCTCGCTCGCGGTGGTTCTCAGATGTTGAAGTATCCGTGGGGCGA
>JAKVCH010000312.1 GCA_022447485.1 Polyangiaceae bacterium
GGCGAGGAATCGTGAACATGGGCCAGCATATCTTCATTTGAGTGTGAAAGGGGAGAGGGTAAGTCTTCTTGTTGAAAGAGCCCGACTTCTAATATCTCAGCGGGGTTATCCGGGGCAAGGGTTGGTTCGTCCACAAGCGCTTCGACAACAACGGTCACCGCATGAAATCGCGGATCCCTATCGATTGCTGAATAGATGCCTTTGACCTCTCCTAATTGAGCTTTCGTGATGCCGGCTTCTTCTAATAATTCTCGCTCCGCGGTTGAGCGGAGAGTCTCGCCCCATTCCACGGTTCCTCCTGGCAAAGCCCAGCCACCTGTATCGCCCCGACGAATCATCACAATTCGGCCGTCGGGTACTTTGGCGATGATATTGATGCCTACGACGGGGCGTCTGAGGAGGTGTCTTAATATTTCTTTGAGAATCTTGAAAAGACCGCGAGCAAGCTTCATGGGCCGAGCATGACTGGGGAGAATGGTTGAATCAAGAGCACTGCTTGTTTCGATTCTTCCAGAAATCGCTATGCAAGCTCATGGCTCGGGCACCTCTGCTCCTATCGATTCTTTTGAGCGCAATCTTTTTTGGCTGTGAGCCCACCGCCTTGCCCAAAGATTCACCTCAAGAACCAATTCGCTTGGCTCTGTCCTTTGATGAGGTGAGCCTACCCAATAAGGTTGGCCAAGGGGAAAAGATGAGTTCAATGCAATTAGGCTCAATCGATGACAATCTTCCCTTCAATCCTGAAGGCTTAGAAATTGGGAGTATTGCCTGGAGGACTTGGATTTATACAGATACAGGTCCCCAACGAACAAGGCTCGGATTTTTGAGGGCAGGCGCTGTAGTCGCTGCCCGTGGACCGAAGATTGTCAACGCGGGCTGTCAAGGAGGATGGCTGAGAATCAACCCCCGAGGATTTATTTGTTTGGGTAAGGGCGCAACGACCGATTTAGAGCATCCGGTTGTTCGCGAGTTACGCAATTATCGTCCGCGCATGGAGGGTGAATTTCCCTATACCTATGCCCTCAGCCAGCGAGAGCCACCCTATCGTTACTTTCGCTTACCGAGTCGCCAGCAAGTGAAGAAGATTGAAGGCGCTCGAGCGCTTGACCGCGGGGCCAATTGGCGGGAGCGGGCGCGAAAGCAAGGGCTTTTAGATCGCTGGAAGATCGATGAGGAGCTACCATCATTTTTCAGTCCCACTTTTTCCCTCGTGAAACCCTGGGGTGTCGAGCAATACCTGCGACATCAGGTTCATGCGGGGCGATTTTCCCGCGATAGTGGTTTTGCTTTGGTTGACTTTTTTCTTTGGCAGGGCAGAGCCTACGGCCTGACGACTGAATTAGACCTGATCCCCATGGATCGAACGAGCCTGCCTGATCGAAGCGAATTAAGAGGTGTCGAACTGCCCGTTGGTGAAAATTTTGACTTCGCATTTCATCATCGGGGCGTAGTTACCCTTTGGGAGCAAACCTCCTCTGGTGCTTTTCGTCCCCATGCAGAACAGCGGGCGAAAAGAGTTTTTCTTCTCACAGGTGAGCGCGCTACTGGCGGTATGCTCAAAACAAAAGAGGGGCTTTGGCTAGCAGAGCCCACGGTGCGCGTTCTCAAGAAGCGAAGTCATTTTCCCAGCATCGCGACCGGCCGCAGAAAGTGGCTTGATATTTCTATCAAGAATCAAACTCTAGTTGCTTATGAGGGGCGCCGGGCTGTCTATGCCACTTTAGTGAGCACGGGACGCGGTGGTATGGGAGACCCTGAAACGGAGCATGCGACAGTTCGAGGGACTTTCATGATTCACGAAAAGTTAATCAGCGACACCATGGATGGCGAAGAAGACCGCTCGGATTCTTTCCAACTGAAAGATGTGCCATTTGTGCAATACTTTCATCGCGGGTTCGCCCTTCACGGCGCTTATTGGCACGATGAATTCGGTCGGGCGAGAAGCCATGGTTGCGTGAATTTATCACCCCGTGACAGCGCCTTTCTCTTTTCGTGGACAGACCCACCCCTGCCAAAGGGGTGGCATGGGGTGCAAAATAAGAAGCGAGGTACGGCTGTCTACGTTCATCGTTGAGTCTTTCGCTAAGTTTTCGAACCTTCAGCTTGACAGAAGGGGGGAACCCTTGGCTTGATCCAAAGAGATTCTGCTTGGAGCAGAGTCTCCAGGAAGATTGTGCTCAAGTTGAACGTGAAAGATTTATTGAAGCGTGCTTTGATGGTGAATGCTCATCAAGTACGTTTAGTCCCTGGCCGACGTACAATCGTCATCACCGATCAAGGTGAGAATGAAGTACGAGGCGACCCTCAAACCCCAGAGCGAATCAACGCAATGCTTGAGCCGCTACTGACTCCCGAGGCCCGTCGTGCTTTAGGTACCGGTTTTTCGGAATGGCAGTTTGAGTTAGAAGGTCATGGTCCGGTTCAGGCAACCGCAGAACTCAAGATGGGCCTTGTGAATGCATCATTCATCCTGAATGGGCCAAAAGAGAAAAAGCCGGAGACTCATTCAACGACGATTGCGTCGGCTTCCTCGCTTCAGCCAGAGAAGAAGGCTCACGTCGCTCCTTTGGTTCAGGCAAATCCGACCCAGCCATCCATTCGGAAAATGGATCCGAAGATAGCTCAAGCTCCTGCCTCGGGAGGCTCCACGGCAGGAATCGATCGGCTCTTGCGCAAGATGCATGAAACGGGTGCCTCGGATTTACATATTTCGACTGGGGCACCACCGATGCTTCGCCTCGATGGTGATATTGTGCCGATCCCAGGGGAAGGGCCACTCAGTGCCGACGATGTCCAATCATTGATTGAGCCGATGATTCCCGAAAGAAATAGGCTTGAGTTTGAAGAAACTCACGATGCCGACTTTGCTCACGAAATTACAGGGGTGGCCCGATTCCGATCCAATATCTTTGTCGACCTCAATGGCATGGGCGGTGTGTTCAGAATTATCCCCTCGAAAATCCTGTCGGTTGATCAACTAGGTCTGCCGCAGGATTTATTGAGTCTGTGCAATCTGACCAAAGGCCTTGTCGTCGTCACCGGCCCTACGGGCTCGGGTAAGTCGACGACCTTAGCGGCATTAGTTGATTATATTAATGCAACGAGCAAGAAGCATATTATTACCATCGAAGATCCGGTCGAATTCGTACATCCGAACAAGCCGTCGTTGATTAATCAGCGACAAGTAGGAGAGCATACAGATTCTTTTAAGAAAGCCTTGAGGGCTGCTTTACGAGAAGATCCCGATATTGTCTTACTCGGAGAGATGCGTGATCTGGAGACCATCGAAATAGCCATGGAGACGGCCGAGACCGGGCACTTGGTCTTTGGCACGCTTCATACATCTTCGGCTCCGAGCACGATTGACCGAATCATCGATCAATTCCCGACCGATCAGCAAAATCAGGTGCGAACGATGCTTTCAACGAGTCTCAAGGGTGTGATTGCTCAGATGCTCTGTAAGAAGCAAGGTGGAGGTAGGTGTGCTGCCCTTGAAGTGATGATTGGGGTGCCAGCCATTGCGAATCTGATTCGCGAAGGAAAAATCTTTCAAATTCCATCGATTATGCAGACAAGTCGCAATATCGGTATGCGCTTGATGAACGATAGTTTGGTCGAGCTGGTGAAGGCCGGGAAGGTTGCTCCAGATGAGGCTTTGGCAAAGTCGAACGATAAAGCATCTCTGCAAACAGCTTTCCGTCAGGCGCGAATCCAGTTTTCAGCTACGGCCTGATTGAGTGAATATGGCGGATGCGAAACAGCTCGTCAGGCGTGGAGAGGTGCCGAGTGCACCGATGGAGTATCGGCGCTTTGGCAGAACGAATTATGCACTCAGCGTGATTACGATGGGAGGGATGCGCTATCACGACGGCTGGAGTGAGCCGCGTGACGAGCCCCATCGTGAAATGATTGATCACGCTGTTCAGATGTTGCGCTTGGCTTTTGATGCTGGCGTGAATCATGTCGAGACAGCCTATGGCTATGGCAAGAGTGAGTATTGTCATGGTCTCGCTCTCGAAGAATTAGGAGTGCGCCGGGATAGTTTCTTTTTAATGACCAAAGGCTGTGAAGACAGCGGCGAGGAAATGAAAAGAAAGGTTGAGGCGCAGCTGGAAGGGCTAAAAACCGACTCGATTGATCTCTATGCTTTTCACGGCATCAACACCCAGGAGATCCTCGAACGTAGTCTCAAAAAGGGCGGGGCTTTAGACGTTTTGAATCGTTACGTGGAAGAAGGGGTGATCGGACGTCTTGGTTTCTCAACCCATGGCCCCACAGAGGTGATTTGTCGGGCAATCGAAACCGATCGTTTCGATTTCGTCAATCTCCATTATTATTACTTTTGGCAAAGAAATTACGCGGCGATTCAGTTGGCCCAGTCTCGTGACTTAGGGGTTTTTATTATTTCACCAAACGATAAAGGTGGACATCTCTTTCGACCCTCTTCGATCGTTGCTCAACTCACGGAGCCTCTCACTCCTATCCAGTGGAACGCGCGTTTTTGTCTCCGGCTTCCTCATGTGCATACCCTGAGCTTTGGAATGAATGAGGCCGCACATATCCAGGAAATGAAGGGTATCTTTCCGCTCCAGGCGCCC
>JAKVCH010000313.1 GCA_022447485.1 Polyangiaceae bacterium
TGAGGCCGCGACTTGTACGATGGCCTCACAATCCGATTGGCGGAAGTGTGAGGATCTGCTCGATTGTTGGCAGACCAATGATTGCGGTCCGACTGATTATTGTACGACAAGTGCTAACGAGGGCGCTTGCCATGTGAATAGGACAGGCGCATCAAGCCAGCAGGCCCAGCAATTGGCCGCAGAAGTCCGTACGGCGCTCTGCCAGTAGAAGGCGCTCTGTCAGTAAATGGCTCGCCTCAGCGGCCTGCTCGCGGGAGGCCATTTGTGCCTCACGAGTTCAGGTCTGCAGCGAAAGTGGTGAATATTGCCTCGCAGCCGCATAAGGGTGATGTTCGCCCTAGTTACGGCTAGGGATCGCTCTCATGTTGAGCCGAACCGCGAGAATTTCATTCTTCATTGGTGCGCTGGTGCACATTCTTTTCTGCGCTGGCTGCCTCTACCTGATTCCTTTGCAGATTTCCCTCGCATTGGGTTGTTTGGCAGGCATTTATGTTGCGACTTTTGCCCTCTTCGGAGCAACGGTTCTCAGCGATTCTCGTTGGGCTCCACTTTGTGGCAGAGTCGCCGCTGGCGTCAGCATCTTTTGTTTTTTCGTACTTTTGGTGCGAGTTGGATTTTGGGTGGTCTACCTGCAGGCGCTTTATCGTGAGCTGGGCTTAGCGATGGCTGTGGGCATTGGGATTATCGCATTGGGCGTGGGCTTCTTATTGGTCACCTTTCCCTGCGTGATTCTAGCCTACTTGAGCGGCCGCTTTGGTCGTTCCCTTCGTCTTGCCGAGGAATCGCAAAGTGATGACCGCCAGGCCAAGAAGGGCTCCTCTCAGGCGCTGACAACGACGATGGTCCTGGGAGCGTTGGTGGCTGCATTTTTCTTCGTGCAGATTGTTGAGTTAAGCGCGGCATCGGCTTCTCCCTGGAGCAACTTGCAGACATTTCACAAAGGGCAGCTCTATTCATCCGAATTAGGCGAACAACTGAGTGAGGGATTGCAAGGAGCGCTGGCGAAAAAAAAGAGCTTTCCAGGAAGGCGAGAGTTGAGCTCGGTGCGGCCCTACCAATGTGAGTCGCCGGTGACAGAGGTGGCGGAAACATGGCTGATTCAATTTGAAGGCGCGGCCCCGAAGAAGCTCGCAAAGAAAAAAGGAGTACGATTGCCTGGTCCGCTTTTGCAATATTGCTTGCAGGGAGAGTCCCGGGAGCAGCTCCAGGCTGAACTGCTGACCTTGGCCCAGCAGAAATTGCGAGGTCGTCGTATCAAAGTTGATACTATCGAAGAAAGCAGGAAAATACCGGCAGCGAGTGGTCTAATACAAGCATTAGCCATGCGTCCTGGTCTCGATGCAGTTTGCGTCGCAGGAAAATGTCTCGCTCCCTGGCAGCATATTGTAAGAGATGACTTCAATACCTACCACCCGCTGCCTCCGGTGAAAGATGCCCGAGCTGGAGTGGATTGGGAGCGGCTTCTCAAGGCGGTGGGGGTCAAGAGGGCAGATGGTGACAAAGTGGAAGCTCCTGTCACGCTGCCGGCTTCGTTGCGTGTTGTGACAGGGGAGAGTTACCTTCTGACCCTGCGTCCGGTCAAAGGCAGCCCTTGGACAGTGAAGAGCGTCCGTTTGAGGCGCCTTTTGCCACCGGCCCAGCCTTTAGAGAAGGAGGCCGTACAGAAAACGGTGCGTTCTGCCTTAAGCTATATCCATCATGCCCAGGGGAAAGATGGCATCTTTCGCTACAGTTTGAATCCATTTACTGGCAAGACTGCCTCGAGCGGTTTGAATTTACCTCGCCATGCCGGCACGACTTTGGCGTTTTGTGAATGGTCCAAACCCGACCGAAGCAGTCGGCGCGTGGTGAGGTTGGCGCTGCAGGCCCTCCGGAAAATGCAGCGACACTCCCCCATGAGTCGAGAGCAAGGGAGTGGGGTTCAGGGGTCTGTGGAGCAGGGCCAATCCCCTTCGAGTTCTTCTGAAGAAAAGTTGGCTTATCTGGTCAATGCGCGGGGGACTGCCAACCTGGGGTACACGGCGTTGCCTATGATTGCATTATTAGAGTGCGCCAAGCGCGGCTACCCTGTGCCTGAGTTCGATTTGGCTGGGGTTGCGCGTTTTTTGAAGGTGATGCAGCGGGAGAATGGCAGTTTTTACCGCTACTTCGACCGAAAGACCTTGGAGCCGATGGGCGAAGGTGAGTCTCTCTATGCGGCGGGGCAAGCCGTGTACGCTCTCTTTCTCTTGTCTGAAGTGGCTCAGAGCGGAGATATTCCTGGCTTGGATGCGGCGTTGATCGCGGCGGCAGCTCGTCGAGCCACGGCTTATTACGGCGGAGATTATTGGGGGAAGGGGCCAGAGGATTTCTTTTACTATGAAGAAAATTGGCATTGTCTGGCTGCTCGGGCCGCTCCCGATGACTTACGTGACCAGCGCTATGAAGAATTTTGCATTGACTATGTTGGCTTTAAGGCGCGACTTCTCGAATCAGCATCATCAACTCAAGATTGGGTGGGAGGGTTTACCGCTTCACCGGTGTTTCCGCCTCATTCTACGCCTACCGCTGGCATTGCTGAGGCCGGGAGTGCCGCGATATTCTTAGCCCAGCGTCTGGGGCAGGATGCTCAACAACTCAAGGCCTCAGTCCGTCTGGCGATGAGTTATCTCCAGCGCGTCCAGCTGAAGAAAGAGAATTGTTTCGCTTGTCGGGGCAAGCGAGCCTACGGGGGCTTTCCCGAATCACCAACCTCAGCTCAGGTGCGGATTGATTATGTGCAGCATTGCATGGCTGGATTAGCTCATGGGGCCGAAATGGTCTTTGAGGAGTCTTAAATGAAGAAGAAAAAGTGGGGGCAAGCTCTTTACGCTTGCGGTGCCTTCCTTACCTTGATTGCGGTCGTTGCGCCGGCATTTTCCAACCCTCGAGACGACGGGTTTCCTTTTTCGACTTACCCAATGTTCGCGAGTCGCAGAAAAGCGCCGGTACTTGTCGTTGCTGAGGTCGTGCATCGAGATGGTGAGCGCGGGCGGGTCGAACCATCTCGCCTAGGCACCGATGAAGTAATGCAGGCCGCAGTGACTCTGCGCATGGCCGCTCGCAAGCGCTCGAGCGCCCGCCAACTTTGCCAAAAAATCGCCAAAACTTATCGCGACGAAAGCTCCGCCACAGGGCCTGGCAAAACGAAAGAAAGCGACGCCAAGCGAGTGGAGATTGTTCGAGCCTCTTTTGATCCTATTCAGTATTTTCTGGAGTCGCCAGAGCCCAAAGATAGGCGTTTGGTGGCGGGTTGTGCCGTACATCCTGCGAAGAATAAGCAGAAGAAGCGTGGGCGAAAAAAGAAAAAGAAGAGGAATAGCCCATGAAAACCTACGCTCAAAAATTGCTTGTGGCTCCCCCGGAGCGTTTAGCCCTTTTTCGCTTTCTCGTGGGCATATTCTCTTTGATTTACCTCGTGGCCCGAGCCCCTGGGTTTTATCAAACGGCTCATAGCGGAGCGAGCTGGAGGCCAGTGGGTATTTGTGAGCTCTTACCAATTCTACGGGAGGCGGCCTTAGACCCACTTCTGGCTTCTTCGCTCTATGGCGCAACGATTCTCGGCGCCGTCTGCTTTACCTGGGGCGTGGGCTACCGGTGGACAGCCCCGCTTTTTGCTCTCCTGCTTTTTTGGGTCACTTCCTACAAGAGCTCTTTTGGCATGGTTTTTCATTCCGAGAACCTGTTGCTGCTCCAAGTCATTGCCGTAGCTTTTTCTCCGGCTCAAGAGGTGGCTTCTTTTGATGCCCGCTGGGGGTGGGCGCGACCTTCTTCTGAGCGAGGCAGGGGTTGGCGCTATGGCCTACCTCTTGTGGCAGCTGCGGCTTTTGCTATCGGCTCCTACTTTGTGGCAGGCGTGGCTAAGTTGAAGCTCTCGGGCTTCGATTGGATCACGGGTGAGACTTTACGCATTCAGATTGCCTACGATAATTTAAGGAAGATTGAGCTAGGGAGTTTTTATTCGCCTCTTGGGGTGGTTGCTGTGCGTTACCCTTGGCTTTTTCCTCCGATGGGGTTTTTGACCGTCTTGGCTGAAGTTTTGGGAGTATTTGCTCTCTTGCATTGTCGCATCGCCCAGGCGTGGGTTTTGCTCGTCGTGCTCTTTCATTGGGGTGTTTTAGCGTTGATGGCGATTGTTTTTGCCTACCCCCTGACGGGGATTCCTTTCGCCTGTCTATTTTTCTGCGAGCAGACTCGCTGGGGAAAGTGGTTTTTGGCTCGATTACCCCAGCCTCGTTGAAGCTGGATCGATTCTTGTCGGTCCGGCGTCTTTTTGAGCGTCAGTCCCTGGTTTCAATGCGCTAATCAGCCCAAAGCTGTCACTCCAGTTGGGCCCTGGCGAGCCCTCGATTGCTGGAAGTTTTTCGTGGTCAAAGCGGTTGATATTTAAGAGAGAGAGCCGTTCTTCAGGAGTAGGGCAATGAGCAACGTCAATTTAGAAGTGTCTTTAGAGACAGTGTCGTGGATTGTGGCGAAGTCCCATGAGTTCGACGTGAAAGATATGAACACGGGCGATGACGAGCCTGACGAATCCGAGAATCCGTTGGTGGTCTTGGAAGATCGACCGGA
>JAKVCH010000314.1 GCA_022447485.1 Polyangiaceae bacterium
GAAATAGTTTCCAGTCGGTAACCAACTTTCCGCTTCCTCAAGCTCTCTGCTGAAACAGAGTTCCGGCAAGCTCAGGATGTGGACAACAACATCAACACCGACTTCCAGCCCCTTCTGACCCTGGCCTTACCAGAGACGCCTCAGGCGGACCCCTTAGCTGCAACGCTGACGTCCATGGGGGTAGCGCTAAAGCGATTCGCAAAGAATTCTGCTTCCTCTGGTGCGGTACCCTTGGAACGCTGGGTGATGCAGCTGATTGAGGGGGAATTTGACGATGTTCTTTTCACCTCGGCCCAAGGCGTTCACTTAATGGTGGAGACCGCGAGCCAACTGGAGAAACAGAGCGAATTCATCCAAGCCTTGGGTGTTGCTCGAAAGATTGTTCGCGGACGAAAACCTGCTCAGGCTCTGTCTGAATTTGACCTGAAGCCTGAGGTCAACTGCCGCTCGAGCGAAATCGAACGGCTCATCGAAACAGTCAGCGATCTCGATCTTGAGGGTCGCACGGTGGGGATCCAGCCTTTCGATTCGGTCACAGAGAGCAAGCTGGCAGACCTGATCGAGGGCAAAGGTGGCTCCGCGCGTTTGGTTGCTCCCACCACAACAGTTGATCCCGAAGCGAACGAACTTCTAGCCGAGCTGATTAATAAAAACGTCCATGCCATCTGTTTTCTCACCGAACGCACCGCTGCCTGGCTCTTTGATGCTTGTCGAGTCAGCGGACAAGAGGAACACCTTGTTGAAACTCTGCGTCATTTACCAGTTCTCGCGGCGGAGGCCGCCTGTAGCCTCTTGAGACGTCGGGGCATTCATCCTGACCTGATCCTCAGCCATGCGACGATCATGACCCCAGTGGTAAGAGAACTCAGCCTTGTTCTCGGCCTCTCAAAACAAAGAAACGCAGAGACCGCAGTCCATGGTGCAACTGGACATCGCGTGGTGATCGCCGGAAACGGAATGGTCGGCTATAAGCTCTGTGACGAGCTCTCGAAGGGAGAAGGTGCACAGAAGTTGAAGGTGACCGCTCTCGGTGACGAGTCGATTCCGGCCTACGATCGAGTGCATCTCTCAGAGTACTTCTCGGGCAAGTCCGCCGAAGATCTATTTCTGGAACCAACAGAATGGTATGAGGAACGAAATATTGATCTGCGTTTGGGAACTCGCGTCTCAAGGATTGATCGTGAAACTAAAATGATTGTGACAAATGTAGGAGAGGAGATCCCCTACGATTCACTTATCTTAGCGACAGGCGCTGAGCCCTTCCTACCTCCGGTTCCCGGCCTCGATAAAGCAGGAGTGTTTGTCTACCGCACAATCGAAGACCTTGTTGCAATTACAGAGTTCGCCAAGAACGTAAAATCGGCGGCCGTAATTGGTGGTGGTTTATTGGGCCTGGAAGCCGCGAAGGCAGCAAAGGACCTGGGCTTACAAACCCATGTAATCGAAATGGCCCCGCGTCTGATGCCTCGACAACTCGATGACGCCGGCTCCAGTATTTTACGAAAGGAAATTGAGGCCCTCGGGGTCGAGGTACACCTCGGAGCTCGTTCTTCAGGAGTGTTAGGAGCAGGCGTAGTCAGCGGACTCAGGTTCGCCGATGGCGAAAAGCTTGAAGTCGATATGATCATCGTCTCGGCAGGCATTAAGCCCCGAGATGATGTCGCAGCAGAGGCAGGACTGACGCTCCATGAGCGAGGCGGTGTTCTCGTGGACAACCAGCTACGCACAAGCGATCCCAGTATCTACGCGGTCGGAGAATGCGCCATTCATGAAAACATGCTCTACGGCCTCGTCGCACCAGGCTATGAAATGGCTCGCTGCGCAGCTTCAATCATTCGTGGTGAAGAAGCTGCGTTTACGGGAGCCGATATGTCGACGAAACTCAAGCTTCTTGGCGTCGAGGTTGGCAGCCTAGGAGACCCGTTTGCCGATCAACAAGAGGGCACAGCAACTGTCGTCTATCAAGATCTCGTCGGTGGCGTTTACAAGAAGCTCATCGTCAGCGAAGACGGCAAGAAACTCCTCGGCGCCATCTTGGTCGGTGAAACAAGTGAATTCGGGATGTTGCTACCCTACGCCCAAAGCGGAGACGACCTTCCTGTCAGCCCTGATGAACTGCTTTTAGGTTCGAAAGCAGGATCAGCTGCCTTACCCATGCCAGAGACAGCCCAAATCTGCTCCTGTAATAATGTTACTCGCCTCGACGTTGTGCAAGCAATCGATGCCGCTCCTGATTGCTCCTTGGAAGATATTAAAAGCTGCACCAAAGCAGGTACCGGATGTGGTGGTTGTCTGCCCGTCGTCACCGACCTCTTCAACGATGAGATGTCGGCTCGAGGCAATACGGTCAAGAAAACTATTTGCGAACACTTTGATTACAGTCGCCAAGAGCTCTTTGATCTTGTGAAGGTCAAAGGTCACGAAACATTTCGAGATGTGATCGAGGCACACGGAAAGGGCCATGGCTGTGAAATCTGCAAACCGGTCGTTGCCTCTGTCTTAGCCACAACGACCGCCGCACCCATTACAAACCACGCTGTGATTCAAGACACGAACGATCGTTTCCTCGCAAATATACAGCGGCGCGGTCTCTATTCGGTTGTGCCCCGAATCCCGGCTGGAGAGATTACTCCTGACAAGCTGATTGTATTAGGGCAAGTCGCCAAGAAGTATGGGCTCTACACCAAGATCACTGGTGGACAGCGAGTCGATCTCTTTGGTGCTCGAGTCGACCAATTACCAGATATCTGGGAGGAGTTAGTCAACGCAGGATTTGAGAGTGGTCACGCTTACGGCAAGTCTCTCCGCACGGTGAAGAGCTGTGTAGGAACCACCTGGTGTCGCTACGGAGTGCAAGACTCTGTGGGATTTGCTGTCAAAGTAGAGAATCGTTACAAAGGCCTGCGTTCTCCTCATAAGCTCAAGTCGGCTGTAAGTGGATGCACAAGAGAATGCGCCGAGGCTCAATCGAAGGACTTCGGCCTGATTGCAACGGAGAATGGCTGGAACCTCTACGTCTGCGGAAATGGAGGTACGACTCCCCGGCACGCAGACTTATTAGCCTCGGACGTCGATGAGGAAACGGTGATTCGCTACATTGACCGATTCTTGATGTACTATATCAAGACCGCAGATAAGCTGAATCGCACCTCCGTTTGGGTACAGAAACTCGAAGGTGGTATCGAACATGTCAAAGACGTCGTCGTACACGATAGCTTGGGTATTGCTGCTGACTTAGAGCGAGATATGCAGGCTCTGATCGACGCCTATGTCTGTGAATGGGCCGACGTGGTGAGACACCCCGAAAAACGCGCCGAATTCAAGCATTTCGCCGGAGAGAGCCCTTCGGACACACCGGTAGAAATGGTGGTCAGCCGCGGTCAGCGCTATCCCGCACCGTGGCCGGCGACAGCAAGCAGCAAGGTGCATTTACCGCTGATGCAGAACGAATGGGTGAAGCTCGTCAAGCTCTCAGAAATCCCCGAGGAAGGTGGAACAGCCGTGCGCTATGGCAAGCTACAGTTGGCAGTATTTCACCTACCAACGGAGAAGAAATGGTACGTGACACAAAATATGTGTCCCCATAAGCGAGATATGATTCTCGCTCGTGGCCTCGTCGGCGATCAAGGTGGAATTCCGAAAGTTGCTTGCCCGATTCATAAAAAGACTTTCAATCTAGTAACGGGTGACTCTCTCAGCGATGACGACTTAAAAATTGCCACTTTTCGGGCTCGCGAAGAAAATGGCTGGTTAGTGGCGGAGCTCCCTTCCCAGAATGAGCTGGAAAAGTCTTTCACCGAAAGCGAATGCACCGACAGTTGTGCAACCGCTGCCGAATAAGAAGGCAAAGGGAATTATGGGCAGGCATTTGAACGTAATCCAGGAACTCTTGCATCATCAGCAAGATCTGAGCGCCGTCGAGCAATTCTCTCAGTTGCACGATGAGGGGTTTTCAGACAGTGAAGCGCAGGATGGTATTTATGAATCTCTGATTCCACTCACCAAGCCTGGCCCGGGACAGCAATATGGTTTTGCTGTCGACTTAGATGCCTGCACCGGATGTAAGGCCTGTGTTGTTGGCTGCAATAAGCTCAACGGACTCGATGAGGACGAAGCCTGGCGTTCCGTAGGGTTGATACATGGCGGCAGTGCCGAACTTCCTTTGCAGCAGACGGTGACAACAGCATGCCATCATTGCCTCGATCCTGCCTGTATGAATGGTTGTCCGGTTGGAGCTTATGAAAAGAGCGAGGAGACTGGTATTGTCAAACACCTTGATGACCAATGTATTGGCTGCCAGTACTGCACCCTAACCTGTCCCTACGAGGTCCCCCAATACAACCGCCGCCTCGGAATCGTGCGCAAGTGCGATATGTGTGCCGACAGACTAGCTGAGGGAGAAGAGCCCGCCTGCGTCCAGTCTTGCCCGAACGGTGCGATCAGCATCAAGCTCGTTGATGCTGAAGAAGTACTCGCAGAAGCCCAGGGCGACGCTTTTCTCCCTGGAGCACCGTCTCCAGGAATCACGGCGCCGACAACAGCATATGCGACCGAGCGAAATCTTCCGCGTAACGTCTTACCCG
>JAKVCH010000315.1 GCA_022447485.1 Polyangiaceae bacterium
CTCGATCTAGAAGGTAAGCCAGAGCCAGCTCAGGCTATCGCCTGGAAGTCGCACCTGAGTCGTCTTGGCATCGGGGGCTCTTAGTCGGTTTTGCCGTTGTGCTGCATCTCATTCGTATGCGCGGAACTGAGATGGACAAAGACGAGCCTCAGCCTCCTGCCGAAGCGCTCATTTACTTGGGTGTGATCGGATTGATCAAAGGCGCGGGCATTATGGTCTTGCCCGTGCTCTTGGGGTGGATTCAGTTCGAATTGTTCTGGGAGAAGATCTACGTGATTCCTCTTGTGGGGCTTATTGGAGAAATCTGGATGTCCATATCCGCAGCGGGCATTCTTTCATCCGAGAGATGGCAATGGATCATGATGATGGTTTTCCTCGCCATTGTCTTTTTGCCGCTTTCGATTCTCACCGCGTCGCTGCTGATTGACCACTTTCGCGAGCACGGAAGCACGGTCACAACCAGCTTTTGGGGCAACGGCTATCAGAGGCATCAGTTCTCCTTTGACTCCAAGCTACCTGACGCACCGCAACGCGAAATCCCCGAGCTCGGCTCGGGCACGCGCGAACTCATTGCAGCGCTGGCGTCAGCCAAAACGGTCAACACAAAAATCATCGCACTCGAAGGTAGAACCTACGAGGTGCTCGTTCGACGAGGACTCAAGGGGGCTCTCAAAAAGCTCATGGAGTTTTTTGAAACACACGGCGCCCGAGCGCATCCACGGCGCGATCGAAAAGAAGGTGTGGCTACAGCTGCGCCTTCGCTCCGATTCCTTAAAATCCTACGTATGAGGAATTGCTAGGCTGAGAATCTCTGAGCAATCATGCGCGACGCAAGCGAATCGCCACCCTCGAATTTTGCCTCTCGCGTTTGCGCGAGCAGTGGAGACCGTCACTCAAATATGGAAAGCGCGGCTAGCGACGGTAGAAGCACTCAATGAGCCTGGAATTATCGTCGCATGCGCGCTGCCTACTCCACGAATGCGAGTGCCAATTCTTCTATTGGCAATCTGTTTCCCAGGGCGCGTCGGGGCAATCGCATTCTGAGTTGGAGCCCCAGGCGCATTCGTCGGCCTCGAGACTACAGCAATCAAATTCTAGGTTAAGCCCTGCCGTGCATTCCAGAAGACTGAGTTTTTCAGCCTGACAAGAGATACTATCTTTGCAGATCGAGCTTCTAGCTTCCCTGCAAGAAATAAGTGCTGAGAGCTCAGAGCGACACGAGTATTGATTCATCGCAAATCTACACTCAGCTTTGCACTCCGCCGGCTCATCCTCAAAGATTGGATCGTCTTCGCACTCACAGAGTTCTTGACAACCTAATGACTCACCAGAATTCTCATTCACCTCCTCATCAACTGGATCGTCGAGGCAACGAGAGGTGTTCGAACACATGGCTGTACTGAAGGGCGGCGTGGACGTGCCTTGCGCATAAGCCTGATTTTTCTTGTCGCTGAGCTCAGCATAAACGTCGTCTTCGCTCGTATCTATAGGCCAATAAGCCAAAGGCGCGGGGAGGTCTTGGTGCTGGGAAGATTCTGCAAGAAGCCCTACTTCTTCAGCAGAGAGCGCGATTGCATCGATGCGCACTTCTCCCACGACGCCCTCGAGAGTTGTCGTGTAAGGATCAATCAGATCCATTCCAATTGTCCAATCTGCGCCGCTTTTTACGCTTCGAGATCCAACATCACGACTCAGAATTGGACTCCCATCCACGTAAATAGAGAGCGAACCTTGACCCAACGTCACCGCGACATGATGACATTTCCCATCCGTTATGATTCGTCCTTTTGTGGGAACGTAATTTTGGTCAGCCAAGCGCACATAAGGCGTCCCGGGTAACGCGTCGTATCCTGTGTAGGAAGAATTCAGACCGAATAAGATCCCCTTGCTCGTTCCCTCGCGATTGCTGATGAACGTCGGCCAGCGCGCTGACTGCTCCTTGGGCAGCTGAACCCACGCGGAAAGAGTGATTTCAGCAGCGTCTCTTGGATAGTCGGGATGAATCGGTGCATTGATATATTGCCCGCTTCCGTTGAAGTTTTGACCTTGTCGTTCCTGTTCTTCTTCGCAATCAGTGCTCTTGAATCTTTCTTCATCGCCAGCGCTGCTGGGAGAGTTGTCACAAGCGAGAGGGAGCAGAAGGAATAGGATAAGAGAAAAGTTTTTCATGCAGATAATTAGAGGAAGTGAAGGGATAGCGGATTCGCGATCTGGTGGATGACAGATAGGTGCATAGCGAACACCAAATAATGATTCGCGCGCGGCGAATCAGGGCCCGGTGCTAACTCACTTAGCAAGCCGAAATCCATAGACACTTCGCTCAGGCCCTGTGGGACATGACTCAGTCGCTCGGACACCTCGCGCAACAGCCGACGGACAATTGTCCGACGATTTTCACGTTTTCGTTAAAATTATCCACAGATGAGCATGCTTGCTCGATAAATTTGGCTATTTTTTTGATAAAAAACGTACAGTTCTACGAACTCTCTCAAAAGTGTTTTTGGCCCGATGATTGCTTGAATCATCATAATGGCAGTTCGAAACTTATTCGCTTTATCACTGATCCCCCTCTCCTTTGCCTGCAGCTCCGCCCCGCTCGGTGCCGGGGATAGTGAGAGCGGTGGTGGCATCGACAACAATGGCGGCCCTTCGATTCCAGGGTCCGGCACAGGCGGCCCTGGTACGCCAGACTCTGGGATCGGCGTTGATTTCGGCGGTGGTCAAGACGGTGGCGGCGCTGTTGTCGATAATCCACTCAATTGCCAAGACGCTGCAGCAAGCCGTAGCTACGTAGGTTGTGAGTTCTGGCCGACCATTACCGCTAATCCCGTTTTCGTTGAGTTCGAGTTTGCAGTCGTGATTGCCAACGGCCAAGCCGAACCTGCCTCGGTCACCATCGAAGGGCCGAATGGCTACTCCCTTACAGAGACGATTGCCGCGGGTAGCCTCGGTTCCTTCGAACTTCCTTGGGTCGACGCACTGAAGGGACCAGCATTCATTCGTCCGCCCAACGCCGGCGTATCATCCAAGGGACGCCTCAAAGAGTCACTGGCCATGAAGGGGGGCGCTTATCACGTCACTTCGAATGTGCCGGTCACTGCATGGCAGTTTAACCCTCTGCAGTATCAGTACCCCAAGGCGGATTGCGGCCCAAACCTCACTCCTTACCTCAACGCTGCAGCGAATGAATGCCGTTCAGCAAGTAATGACGCTTCACTCTTACTTCCCACAGCCGCGATGACAGGCAATTACCGTGTGTCTGGGTATTCGGGTGCACGAGGCACGGACGATTGGGGTGGTACTCCTAGTGGCTTTGCGATTACTGCAACAGCCGATGCCACCACGGTTCAGGTCCAACTCCCACCCGAGTGTGACGCTGTCTGGCTCGACGAAACGGCGGGCTGCACCCTGGCGACAGGTGATGGAGCGCCAATCCCCGTGCCTGCTGGTAACCAGAATGATATCATCGAGCTGATAATGGACCGCGGCGATGTCGTGCAAATTCAGGGCGCCTACGGCGTCTACCCTCAGACACCCCATGCTGACCTAAGTGGCGCTATTATCAACGCCTCACAGAATGTTCAGGTCATCTCATTCAACCAGATAGCGACCGTACCTGACGAAACAGGGAACGCGGATCACATGGAAGAGACGGTCCTCCCAGCCGAAGCCATCGGTAAAAAGTACATCGTTGCACCTCCAACGTCATACGATGGCAAAGTCATCGGTCATATTGTGCGCATCTACGGCAATGTCGATGGCACCACGCTCAGCTATCCTGAAGGAAAGCCCGATGGTGCGCCAGACACCATTGACGCCGGCAAGTTCATTGAATTGCCCTTACGTCAGGGTACGAACAACCAGTGTGCGGCTCAGAATGAAAGCTGCGTCCTCTCCGAGCCTTTCGTTGTCGAGGGCAGTGAGCCTATCGTTGTGGCGACTTTCCAGCCGGGTGGCTCTATCTCTGTACCAGATTGGTCAGAGGCCTACACCCAGCCAGGTGACCCTTCGATGTCCCCCATGGTGACGCCAGAGCAGTTCCGCAAGGACTACACCTTTCTGGCTCCCACCTCGTTTGTTCAGAATTGGGCAGATATTCTGATTCCCTCTGGGGCCAGCGTGGTTCTCGATGGTCAGCCTCTGAGCGTCACACCGGAACCAATTGGAGCAAGCGGGTGGAGTCTAGCTCGCGTTGAGCTAGACAACTCAGGGACTGGAATTCACAGCGTGTCGACGGATAACGAGCTTGGGCTAGGCCTTCAGGTCATGGGCTATGGTCAAGCGACGTCCTATCAATACCCCGGCGGACTGAACCTCAAGATAATCAGCGAGCCACCAGTCATCGTCGTCCGCTAAGCAGAGAAGTCTCTTTGAGCAACGGGGCAACCCGGGAAAATCAATTGTCTTTTCGATAATCAATTCGGCCACGCTGGGTGGAAGCATCTGTTCCCACTTTTCGTGGCCGAGTTCAATTTGTACGGCAATTTAAGTTTCGGAATTCCCCCTACTTCTGGCTGATCAAAGAGATTGTCATCTTCCTCGGCGAATGGGCAAAAGCCAATTTTACGGCTTCGACCGCGTC
>JAKVCH010000316.1 GCA_022447485.1 Polyangiaceae bacterium
CCGTCCGGGCGAGGCACCACTTTGCTCGACAAGCTCTTCGAAGTTCCAGCTCCTTGGCGACGAGGTGGACTGACCTAGTATTCGGACGATGGAATCCAGAGTTTCTGGACAGGGACGCTTTCGTTCCAAGAGTTGTTGGTGAGATATCAGAGACTCAACCGCCGGCGCCCAGATAGCAAAGGGCTTCTGTTTTTCTGGCTGTTCTTGGGCTTCTTGCTGCCCTGTCGAAACAGCTGGGTCAGCGAGAAGAGCAAGCTCTTCAGAATATTGGGAGAGTGAGGCAGGGGCTGAGAGTCTCACCAGGGATTGGATATCGCCCCGAGCGTAGCCTTTACCAAAACCCTCTGCGATTCCCTCGCCTTCCAGGCCAGGGAATCCAGGGCCTGGCCCAAATTGGCTTGTTGCAACTAATACAGCTCGTCGTCCCGGCAGTGAAAAGTGTAGAAGCTCTCTCGCTCGTTCAGCTGGTGGAAGCGCGGCGTGGTAGCGATGGACTGGCACCTGCGCCTCACTGAGTGCTATGAAAGCGGCATCGACTTCAGCGGGTGTATTTCCTAATAGGAGAGTTGGCCGAGGAAGAGCTTCAACGAGCTGCACCAGCTTTTCATCGTCCAAAACCTCGATTTGTCGCAGCGTGAGGTGCTCAAAGTTTTCCTCCACTCGCTCGCTTTGCTGAATCCTTAAGGTCTGATTCACGTCTTTGCGTACGAGCTCTGAGCAGTGGCTCGCGCCTAAAACACTGATGAGCTTCTGCCATCTCTTGTTGAGCAGCGCGAGGTTTCTGAGGCCTGGTCGAAATTCATGGGAGAAGGAGGAGATCGAATGGGCTCCCTCAACGCAGAGCACTTGCGGGCCATCGTGGCCGAAGAGTCGTTCCAAGCGCTCTGGGTCAACATCTTCGATTGCAGCAAAGAGGCAATAGCCGCCTTGGGGCAATGCCTCTGCTGGTGGCATCGATTCATTGAGTAGGCAGCAGGGGGCGCGGTTCTCTAGGCGTAACTCCCGAGCTTTGAGCAACTCGCTGTCTGCAGAAACGAAGAGCACTCGACGCCCCTGAGTTGCGAGGGTCACCGCCAGGTGAGCTAATGATTCGGAGCGCAATCCCTCGGCCCAAAAACTCTTTGAACTCGAAACCTGTCCTTCTCCACCTATACGGTTGAGCAGTATCAATTCGGCAGCGGTCGGATCCCTTCTGGCAAATCGCTGAAACGATTCACTGAGACAATTGGAGACCGAAACGAGGTCTTCTTGTTCGGGATTTTTGGAGTGCATAGAAACCGATGCAACGAAGAGTCTGGAAGCTGCCAAAGCTGGGCCGTTCCAGTGCCGGTGGGTAGCTACCACCCCAGAATCAGAAAGGGAACAGAAAAACAGTGAACAGACGAAATGCTGTTCATGTGTTTGGTGTACAGGCGTGCTATGTTGCTTGTACACTGGAACTTCGAGGCCCCTAGTTGCGAAGAATGAGCGACGTTTTTGTGCTCAGCGAGCCTCGACTCTAGATTATGTCAGCTCTTCCTCCACGTCCCGTTGTCGATTCCCCATTGCCAGCTCCCTCATTGGGCTCACGCTCGCTTTTCCCCACATTGGAAGCCAAGAGTTTTCTTGCGCATGCGGCCATTTCCCCAGCAAGTGCAGAAGTCAGCCGTGCCGTTACCTTCGCCTTAGAGGATGTCGCTGCCCGTGGACCGGGTTCTTATTTACGTTGGGCTGGGCAGCGCGAGCGCTTACGTGAAGAGCTTGCGCGTTTCCTCTGCACCGCCGTCGGGAACGTCGCACTCACCCGGGGCACGACCGCGGGAATCATCGATGTCGCTCTCGCGAGCCCGATCCGTTCGGGGGATACGGTCGTCAGCTTTCATGGCGAATTTCCAGCGAATATTCAGCCTTGGCGCAATGCTGCCCAATTGCGAGGCGCTTCATTCGAATTGTTGTCGAGCCCCCGAGGAGAGCAGCCTCGGGAACGTTGCTTAGAGGAAACAGAAGCTGCGCTGAAAAGAGGAGCACGTTTCCTCACCGTATCAGCTGTCCAATTTCAGACGGGCTATCAGATGCCCTTGGCTGATCTGGGCGAGTTATGTCGTCGCTATGACGCTTTCTTTTTCGTCGACGCGATTCAAGCCGCCGGAGTCATCCCGATTCGTCCAGATGAGTGGGCTGCCGACGCCATTTTTGTTGGCGCTCATAAATGGATGTTAGGTTTGGAGGGGGTGGGATATGCCATGGTCTCAGAGCGATTTCGTGACGCGTGGCAACCTTTAACGACAGGTTGGACGAGCGCTGAAGGCTCGGAACTTTTCTTATTTGAAGGGCCTGGTCATCTTGACTACGAGCTCCCTCTGAAGCGCTCAGCCGACTGTCTTGAAGGCAGTACGCCCTCCGTTTTAGGGTACGCGGCTTTGGAAGCAGGCTTGGCAATGATTCAAGCACTAGGTGAAGACCGTATCTTTTCTCATGTGCAGGCTTTACACGATAAGTGGGAACCGCTTTTTCAGGAAGCTGGTTTTGAGAGTCTTCGGGGAAGCACGAGCCAGGAGCGCTCAGGCCTATTGAGCTTTTTGCCTCCGGCAGGTCGGTCGATCTCGGAATGGGCGGCGGGTTTTCGCGAGCAAGGGGTGATCGTCAGCACTCCGGATGGCTGCTTACGCCTTGCTCCACACTATTCCAATCACGAGCAAGAAACGGCGATCCTGGCTGAAGCTCTTCGTGTCTTGTGCCTGTAGGCCGAACGGCCTTTTGCCGGCAGATGGAATCTCAGACAGCAGATGAAATTTAAGTGTGTTGAGTGATTCCCGACCCCATCGTAAAAGCCCGGCGTAATCACGAAGAGAACCCGCAATCACTAAGAAAGGGAGCAGTTTGCAAATGCAACAAATATTGCTACATTTGCAATATGGCTGACGAGACTCCAACAGACCGTGCAAGTATCCGCCTTGAACTGAGAGGTTTGGGGTTGCGAGCAACAGCGCCTCGAGTTGCCGTTCTCCAATTACTCAGAAAAAAGCGCCGGCCCTTTTCCCATTCCGAGGTCGTTGAAGCTCTGGGAGACGACGAATGGGATCGAGCCACTATCTTCCGAAATCTCGTCAAGCTAGTCAGCGTAAAGTTAGCGCGAATCGCTAGCCAAATGGGTGGAGTGACCCGTTATGAAGCGACGAGCTCGGCCCAAGATAACCACCTACATGCTCACTTTTCCTGCAAGAGCTGCAAAACGGTGAGTTGCCTCGTCGATACAGAATTGTCTTTACCAGTTGATGAGAACTGGCGCTCTTCTTTTGCCAACGCAGAGGTACAGGTCCTGGGCGTCTGTCCGGACTGTCTTGCAGAAAACGCTTAGCGTCTTGTGATGCGAGAGCTTGACTCTTGATGAGCGAGAGCTGGGTCTGTTGTTCAAGAGGAGCGCTTTTTTCTAAAGCTCTGCTGCATAACCCTCTCGGAAGCTCGGATACGCCCAGGTAAACCCTTGTTCGAGCCACCATCGAGGTTCTATTTTTCTATTCTTTCGCCCCGATGCGCGCTTCTGTTTGGCTCGGTCTGGGTTCGGTCCATCGGTCTGTGACTCGGCTTCGACCTGACTTCTATGTTCAGGGCGTTGCGATAGATACCACTCTTGCATCTTCAAGATCGGAGCAGGCTGGGGATCTGAGGCGATGATATGCCGTGGGCGGGGAAGAGCTGGCTGAGAGACGAGTCTCTCGATCATTCGGTTCAGGTCGGTGCGGTGAATTCGGTTGGTCCAAGTTGTTTTGCTGCTTTCAGGGAGCGGAGCGCTGAGGCTTTGTAAGAAGCGAGTCCTTTCTGGGCCATAAATGCCGCTGGGTCGAAGAATCGTCGAATTCTTCAACTGAAGAAATATATTCTCCGCTTCAAGTAAGGCTACCCCGGTCGGTGTGGTCGGGGCGGCAAGAGTGCTATCGTCGATAGTCTCGCCATCTTTTTCACCATAGACGCTGGTACTTGAAAGAAAGATATGATGAGCGTCGGGCCAGCGCTGGCAAATACTTTTTGCGCCCTCGATAAATGTAGACCGATAGGCCTTGGCTTCACGCTTTTCAGCCGTGAGAGCCGTGATGATGATATCAAACTCGGAGAGCGTGCTGAGGGCCTTCGTCTCTCGCACATCAAGAGCGAGGCCTTCGATTTTAGAAAGGGGAGGGCGGGGATGTCGCCGCAGCCACGATAACTTGAACTGCTCAGAGCGCAATCGTGGCATCAGGTCTTCACCGAGGTAGTTTCCTCCGACAAGGAGTAGCTTTTTGGGGTTCATCTTAGCTTTTCGTGTTGTTCAGGGATGGCTTTTGTAAAGCTTCCAGTTGCTTCGTCAAACTTGCGTCAAGATGGGTCACCGCTTGAAAGGCCGCACGCACTGTTGAGTCAATCGTTTCGTAGTAGGCCCTCAGAGCATGAGCGGCCTTTTCTTCATCGCCATCGGCGACAGCCTGAATGAAGTCGTCCAGGTACTTGGGAAATTGAGGATCAATCACCCAGATTTCTGGGTAGCGTTGGAGTAGTTCGCGATAGGCATCCAAGAAAGGGTTCGCTACCCAGCGAATTGCTACTGAGTGACCTGCA
>JAKVCH010000317.1 GCA_022447485.1 Polyangiaceae bacterium
ATTCTCCGGAGAGGTGAAAAGCTATTTTCGCTGGTGGGACTGCGGCGCTCATGTCTATTTGAATCTAGATGCCCGGCTTGCGCTACGCAATCCCCGGATTAAGTACGGTAAAACAGCCTCTTTAGTTCCAGGAGGCCTCGACTCCAAGAGACGGAATAGTGATCGGGGCGGTTCCAGCATTTTCGCAGCCGTCCACGCCGCAGGTGCGGGTGCTTACGGTGCCAGTGTGCGTAATGTTGAGGACTTCCAGATAGGCTCCCCAAAAGAAGTTTTGATTGATGTACCAGCGCTTCTGCAATTTCATGTCGAGGCGCAGAAAAGGATAGCTCCGGGATCCTGAGTAAGTGAAGTAGCCATCAGGAACGGTGACCCTTCCGGGAATACCTGAGGCGATCGCAAATTTTCCTGAGAGTCTCCAATGTCGAGCGATATCGTAAGTGGCAGCAAGATTGAGCACATGGGGGCGCTCGTAGCCTGGAGCGGTATTGATTGTGGCAAAGCTGCGCATCGTCCTTGACCAGGTGTAGCTAAGAATCCCTCCCAGACGACGAGTGAGGGCTCGCTTTAGATAAACTTCAATACCAAAAGAACGCCCAAGAGATCGCTTTTCTGCACTACTATCATCGATCGCGAATGATTGATCGAGTCCAATTGGATCGCTGAGGTTTTGCGTTTGATTGATAAATCCTGTGAGTGAGCCTTGGAATGACCAAGGCAAACTCGCTTCAAGGGTTGAAGCGGCTTGGAGGCTTTGCTGCAAGCCTCCGTCAAGCCCAGCCACAGACGCACCAGGGATCCCTGGAACAAAGTTGGGAGTCTGATGGGCGACACCTATCTCATGAATGGCTTTCAGTTGAGGCGTGAGCTCAATTTCCAGGCTGATTCGTGGATCGATACCCAGAGCTATATCGCCTAAGGAGGTGTAGAGGTCTGCTCGAATTCCAGGAATGACTTGAAATCTTTCCCGGGGAAAAAAGACAAAGTCGATCCACAGGCCAGAGGCAGAATCTGTGCGACTGGGAAAGAGTTGGTCGTAGGTTTCAGGATCTTGAATCGCAGGGCTGACTTCTAGATCATAGAAGTCGAATGCCATGTTAAAACCGCCTCTGATGAGAAGCCTTTCACGACTGGCTTCAAATTCGCCGCGTAGAGTGGCGGAGTCATCTCTGACGGTGCCTTCGCTTAAGCGAGTTCGATCGCGTCCCCAGGTCGCAGCGATGCGGGCCCAAGAGCCAGGGGAAAACTCATGGCGGTAGCGGAGGTCGATCCGATGAAATTCCGTCCCTCCGACGACCTCTCCTGACTGCCCTGCATAATCAAAGGCACCGAAAGTGAAGAGACTGACTTCGTCATGAGGCGTGAGGCGATAGCCGGCTAATCCCTGATAATCCCAATATTTAATTGTCTGGTCAGGTTGAACGAGAGAGAGCAGCAAAGCGGTGTAGGAATAACGGGCACCAAGAAGAGCGTAGCCCCGATTCTCAGCAAAGGGCGTTTCAACGAAGGCCCCCGCATCAAAAAGTCGAATACTGCCTTCGGCGCGAAAGTGATCTTCCGGCTCAGCTAATTCTGCATCGATGGCAGCTCCCGCAAAACGTCCAAAACGGACTGGTGCAGGTCCGGAGTAAAGAGAGACTTGCTGAATAAAGGCAGGGTGAATGACTGAAGGGCCAAGAAACGCATGATAGAGCAGTGGAATCTTAATGCCGTCGATAAAGCTGCCCACATTTCCGGGTGGAGCCCCCCGAACAAAGAAAAGAGGTAGGCCTGTGGCAATCGGCGTGACGCCGGGCAGAACTTCAACAGAACGCAGGGGATCTCCGAAGGCACCCGCCAGGTTATCGGTCTCGGCTCGGGTGAGTTCGCGCGCTCCGGAATCGAGAACTTCTCCAATCACTAACACCTCAGCGATTTGATTACTTGTCGTCGTGGCGACGACCCTTATCTCTTTTCTTTTTTCTAGTTTCTCTGGGTTTGAGCGAGGCGACGGCGTTTTTTTATTCCTCTGGGTGATTGCGGTTGCCTCAAATCGCACCAAGAAGCGGATGCGAGACGGGCGGGCTTGACCATTCTTCAGTGCTGGTCGGAACTTCCAATACGCTGTGGCGGCAACGGCCGCCTCTGCAAAAGGACTATTTCCAGTCTCGACGATGGCTTCCTGCACTTTACCTTCGAGGTCGATGAGAAGAAGAAGGACAACCTCTGCCCCTGTCGTCGCGTTTGGTATCGGTGGAACCACCGTAGATAGAGGCTGTGGCGGCACGACTCCGATTTCTGTACTTGCTACTTCGATTCCCTCTTGAGCCTGCTCTTTTGAGTCATCGGACTCCGCTGCGACAGATTGGCGACTCCCTGCGAGGATCGTCAGAATCAGGAGAATTGGAAGAAAAATAGGCGGCCGCATAGGCGATGTCTACGAAAACACGGGAGTTCCCCCTGATGCAAGCTGGCATGGTGCCCCGAAGGATCGTAGGTTTGGCCGCCCATGGCCGAGAATTCCCCCACTTCTAACTCATCTGCCGCCTTGCGCGGGTTTGACCTTCGCTCTTCAGCTGCCGGCCGTCAATTGAGCCGACAAATGCGGAAGACTTGTGAAAAGCATGAGCTTTTAAAAGACGGCGACAATATCATGGTAGCGGTCAGTGGCGGTAAGGATAGCTACGGGCTTCTGGTCCTCCTGACAGATTTAGTGAAGAGGTTGCCTTTCAAAGTCTCGCTGATCGCTGTCCATCTCGATCAAGCTCAGCCCGGCTACGATGGCCGCTCTTTGGAGAGTTGGTTGCAGGACTTCGGTGTGCCTTACGAGATTTTGCGAGAAGACACCTATTCCGTGGTTCTGGAACATACCAAAGAAGGTGGAACCTATTGTTCGATGTGCAGTCGTTTGCGCCGTGGTATTCTGTACCAAGCCGCCGAAAGGCTCGGGTGCAATAAGATTGCCCTAGGGCATCATCGAGATGATGCCCTAGAGACTTTCATGATGAACTTGTTTTATTCAGGAAAGCTGCAGTCGATGCCTGCTGGCTACAAAACTGATGACGGCAAGTTTGATGTGATTCGTCCTTTGATTCAATGTGAAGAGGAACGGCTCGCTTCTTTTGCTCAGGAATTAGATTTTCCTATATTACCGTGCAACCTGTGTGGCTCTCAGGATGGCCTGAAGCGCGATAGGATGACAAGGCTTTTGGCTGATCTGGAGTCGGAGAATCCGCATCTCAAAAGCGTCATGATGGCGGCGTTGGGTAATGTGTGTCCAACCCATCTTCTTGACCGAGACGTCGAGCGAGCTTGGGCTGAGAGAGACGAGTCGATTCCAGCCAAAGCGAGTTTGGGTCAAGGTAAGTCCTATGGTGATAAGAGTGCTGAACTCTTGCGTCCAGCTGGAGGTGCTGGAGTTGGTGAGCGCAAAAATAGCGAAGCGGTCTTGAAGGAGGTTCCCTCTGTGGCAAATAGCCACGGTCCTCGTCGTTTACCATTGCTCTCCTAGGCACTCGAGTCGCTCGGCGTGTCCTAAAGTTTATCGAAATACTAGCCTTGAGGGGGAGCTCCACGGTATGGCTCAGTCGTGGAAATCATGAAGATGTTGAGCGCTAAGCTGACCGTCGGGATCTGTTTGGTGACGGCCGTCTTGGCCGGAGGGGTCGATGCATACGCCCATCCCGACCTGGAGATAACGGGAAATGTTGGAGCACGCTTTGGCGGATCGGTGAAAGTCAACGCGCCTGATGGCTCGGCTGGAGAGACAGGGAAAGTCACTGCCCCTGCTTCTCTCGCCTATGGTGCCACCGTGGGCTATCGCGTGCAGCCAAACGGTTTTATCGCTCTCTCGTACAGCCGACAGCAGACAGAGTTACGTTATCGTGTGACTGGCGAAAGTGTCTCTGCCAGCCAGGACGCAAGCATTGAGTACCTGCAATTTGGCGGCTATCTTCACACGGAAAGGCGACATTTCTTTCCCTACCTGGGCTTCAGCATTGGAACCACTCGTTTCGCGACCTTGGGCAAAGGTGGTTCTGATGAGTGGCGCTTCTCGGGCGTCTTAGAAGGTGGAGTCAAGTGGCAGGCAATTGAGCATCTTCAATTTCGACTGCTGATGCGCATGCCGATTACTGTTCTGTCTGGGGATTCCAGCGTCTTCTGCGTGTCTGGATCGGGCTGCCTGATTTCCTATGACGGCCCCACTTTGATTCAAGGCGAAGCCCTGGCGGGGATTTCGCTGACTTTCTGAAGAGCCTCTTCAGTTCAGAACCTCTTCAGTGCAGAACCAAGTGTGAATTCTGCCTTAATTATCGAACTCAATCGCCTTCTGAGGCTTGCGGACGTCTTTTGTGGCCTCTTCGGCTTGTTGCCACACATGAGGCTTAGCCCGGAGTTTATCTGCCTGCTTTTGGGCAGAGTGTTTCAAGCGGTCGACGGTTTCGAGAGCATCCCAGATGAAGCGCATGATGACTTTCCTTTCGACAAGAGCTTCAGCTGGCCTGTTCCAAGAATTCTGAAACTTGTCGTGGTAAGCGATCAAGGGGCAGAACTTCGCTGACTTTTGTCTTCGCAGAAGCGAC
>JAKVCH010000318.1 GCA_022447485.1 Polyangiaceae bacterium
ACCACGAGCATCGATTTCGATGCCTATGCCCAGCCGGAGCTCAACTTTGATATCGCTTTGCGTATGGGCGAAGCAACGATCACCACCCAGCGCGACGAGGTGATTGATCGTGATCGAATCTGCAGCTTAGATCTGCGCGCCGAACTCAACCGAAAAGAGGTGCTGATTCGGCGACTCAACCTCAGAGGAAATGCGGATCTTGAGCACCAAGGCACTGCGCCCAGCTGCGCCTCTGCGACCACTAACCGTGTCGATGTTGGCGCCTCCAGCCTCCGCATAAAACTCGACGACGAAGGCGTTGAAGCTGCCAACGGCAGCCTCTTTCTGCGCGCTCCCTTGGGCGTAGTTCAGAGGATTCCCGATTCAACCGCGTTTACAGGCTGGACGGCCCTCTCAGGCGAAGTGGCCTGGAACCGCAACATGCGACTTCCTGAATTCGTGGGTCAGGTGAGTGGTGCAGACGTCGGCCTTGTCGGCTCAGCAGATAGTGCGAGCACTATCTTTAGTGAGGCATTTTACATCGATTTAGCCCTCGCCAACGACGTGATTCGGATTCCTCATATGGAGGCTAAATATGCGGGCGGTCAAGCGATCTTACAGAGGGTGGAGATAGAGCCCTTTGCCAAGCGAGTCCCTCTGAGCATTGCTCATATCGACACGCAGGGCGTGAATTTTCCCGAATTGATGCGCTACCTCGACCAGACAGATCATAGCTGGGTCGACTGGGATTTCGGTCATACGGTGATTGATAATGTCCGAGGGACAATTGCCCCCTTCTACATTGACGGCAAAGTCTTCGCAGAAACCGACCGTTTCCGAGTCTATGACCGTGGCTTCGATGAACCCTCTCGCCAAACCATGGTGCACGTCGACAACGCCACCGTTGACGGACGATTTCGAGCTCATAGCGAGGCTCTCGACTTCTACCAAACGGAAATCACCTTTAAGAATAGCCGCTTGCCCGTCGATCTCGTGCGAATCGGTTTTGCGAATCGTCTGGCCGTCAAGATCTCCGAACCCGCCACCATTGATCTGGAGCAAATCTCTCCCATCGGTGCGTTGGACTTAAGTGGTCTGGCCACGCTGACTGTTGACCTCGAAGGAGCAATGGATGACCCACCTCTCGAAGCAACTCTCGACGTGAGTCGCCTCGGAATTGGTGGCTTTCAAGCAGGCGATATCAAGGCCAAAAGCGTACACTTTCAGCCACTCTATGTTGAGTTCCTCGAAGTGGAAGGAGTCAAAGAGCGCCTGGAATATAAGATTCCGCGACTTCTTCTAGACTTCGATTCCGATGCCAGCGTCGCCGTGCACGCAGGGCTCGTGAGTGAAAACTTTTACCTGAAAGAATTCTTCGAAGTCTTTCATTTTGAAGACGACCCTCGGCTCCAGAACATCACTGGTAGTGGACGGGTCGAAGCATCGATTCACTACCTACTCGGCGGGCAAGAGGACGCTTGCAAAAGCGGTCGACTCCGGCTGGGGGGACGCTCAACTTTCGGTGATCTCCAGCTGATGGGTGAATCCTACAGCGGTGCGCGCGGGAATTTTGAACTCGATTGGTTCGATCTAGACGCTGGCCTCACTGGAGCTAGTTTGCGGGTCCCAGCCCTCAGTCTAGAAAAAGGCAGTGGCTCGATTTATGGGAGTATCGAAATGGCTCCAGGTGGTCGACTTGCGGGCGATTTTATTGGAACTCGGGTACCGGCAGCGCGCATTGATGCCCTGCATGCCTTCCTCGGAACAACCGATGGCTACATCACCGGTACAGGATCGATTGACGGAACCGTCGACCGTTTAGAAGTCTCCTCGACGATCTATGTCAGCCCTTTGCAATCTGGAAAGTCAATTCTCGGCGCCTCTGCCCTGGAGCTAAGGGTCGAGCCCACCACACGGCCCGTTGCCAGCTCGGGTCAAGTCAGCGCCTGCGGCCGCCCGATCCCCTTGCAACAAAGCCAAGCCGCGACAGATCTTTCCGACGGCGATTTCGTGATCAATGGACACCTTTTTCAACGCTCGGTCGAACTTACTAACCTGCGCTTGACCCAACAAACACATCCGATCATCTCTGGAAAGGCCAAACTCAACGCGCTGAACCTGGGCAAGCTAGGGCCAATTCTCCCCGGCGCCGCAGAGCTAGCATCTCTACCCACAACAGAGCTCACGGGCGAATTGATGCTCCAGTCTCTGCCCATCGATCAACCAATTCGGGCAGAGGGGGAACTCCAGCTCCAGGCCGCTACGGTCGACGTTCGCGGTACGCAGATTCAATTGGCGAGTCAAAAAGCGAAGATAAGAGCGCATCAAGGAGAGATTCACTCCAGTGGTCTGGTCTTTGCTGTCGCCGCTGCGACCGACACTGATCAAACAGGCCTCGTCGACGTAAAGCTCAACCTCTCCGAAAAGAAGGGCCTGGCGTCTCATCTCTACTTGCGACCGACTTCCCTCAACGTAATTCAGGGAAGCCTGCCGGGCGTTATCAGAGCTGAGGGTAGCCTCACGGCTGGCGTACACCTGAGGGGTTCGTTTGCAGACCCAAAGATCAGCGGTGAATTTAACCTCAAAGACGGCGCTTTCTACTTCGAAGACATCCCAGCACCGATCACAGAATTGAATCTCGGCGGCGTACTCACGGAAAAAGGCTTCTTCCTCAAAAGATCCTCCCAAGGCCTGTGGGGCGATGGCGTATTCCAACTCTCGGGAGCCGCGCCTTACGTTGCTCGAGGACGCTTCGGACAAGCCCGGGTGCACTGGTCAGGAAAAAATATTTTGCTGCCCTTCGATTCCGACTTTCAAGTTGCCTTCAGTGGTGAACTCGACCTCGTGATTCCGATTGGCAACTATGGCAAACAACTGCCGCGACTCACGGGAAATCTGTCTCTCGATAGCGGCTACTATCGCAAGCCAATGGCCGTTTCGGCAGACCTTGCCCAGCTCACCGGAAGGGGCAAGAAGTCAGATGTCGACACCTACATTCCCGAACTCGATATTTTCGCCCTTGATATCGTTGTGAATACGAAGCGACCTTTTGAAGTTGAAAATGCCCTACTGACAACAGCCATCGACGCACCATCGCCCGGGATTCGACTCACAGGCACGGACCAACGCTTTGGCGCAGTAGGAACAATCATCATCCCAGAAGGAGGGCGACTCCAACTACGTGGCAATGAATTCGAGATCCAACAGGGAACGATTCGTTTTTCTGATGGGGAGCGTCTGAGACCGGAAATCGATCTCACCGCGCTGACAGAGTACCGCCGCAACGCCGACTCTTCGACGAATCTGAACAGCGGAGATACCAGTACTGATTCAGGTGGAGGCTCCAATGTTCCGCTGGCTGGCAACTGGCGTATTTCCTTGCATGCGTTCGGTCCGCCCGAGGATCTGCAGGTCGAGTTTGCAAGCGACCCTCCTCTTGCCCAAGACGATATTTTCTTGCTCCTCGCCGTCGGTCTGACCCGAGCTGAACTCGACCAAGCGAGGAATAGCGGTGTGGGCCAATCCGTCGCCTTAGAAGCCCTCGGAAGCCTCTCAGGGGCTGAAAGTGCCGTCACAAAGAATGTTCCGATTGACGAATTCCGTTTTGGCAGCACCTGGTCTTCGCGGACGGGTCGCTCCGAACCAACGGTGACGATCGGCAAAAAGCTCAGTAAACGCCTCCGCGCAAGTGTGACCACCGGCTTGAGTGATGCAAGCTCCGTACAATCAAACCTACAATACAAGGCGACCGAGAACATGAGCCTTGAGGGGTCTTACGATAATTCTCAAGGCACAGTCTCAGCTTTCGGAGGGAATCTCGGCGGCGATATCCGCTGGCGGATTGAATTCGAATAAGCCGGGGATTTTCTAGCGGAGCGGGCAATTCTGAGTTAATGCCCAGCTATGAACGTCAGACTGGTGAGAAAAGTCCATTTCGAAGCGGCCCATCGACTTCCAAAGGTACCGGAAGGACATAAGTGTCAACGGCTCCACGGCCACAGCTTTCGAGCTGAAATTGTCGTCGAAGGACCTGTCGATCCTGAAACCGGTTGGTTCATTGATTACGCTGCCATCGATGATGCGTGGACGCCCCTCTACAACACCCTCGACCACAACTATCTCAACGACGTAGAGGGTCTAGAAAACCCAACGAGTGAGGTCCTCTGCGGCTGGCTCTGGGAACGCCTCAAGCCAAGCCTTCCCCAGTTATCCAAAATCATCGTTCACGAAACCTGCAACGCGAGCTGCGAATACGAAGGCTAAGCTCTCGGGTAAGTTCAGCGCTTTTTTGGGGCGGCTGAAATTTCTCTAGCCGGTTCAGCTCTTTCTTTGACCAGCCGCACTCAAGAACCGTGGAGCAGGGTTAGCTTCATGAGCTTAGCCTCCGGTCGATCAGCGTTGAATACGCGCGTTACCTCCACGCATATGCTGCTCGACCTCCTTGAGCCGAGCCATCGAAGTGTCGCCCGGTGTGCTCATCGCTAAGGCACCGTGGCTAACACCCGCGCGGAGACTTTCCTCCAAAGACCAGCCCTGGCTGAGGCCATAAAGCACTCCGGTCGCG
>JAKVCH010000319.1 GCA_022447485.1 Polyangiaceae bacterium
CTTCTTGTCGAGGGTGCGAGTCAGAACCATGAATCGGTAGGCACGCTGCACCTCGCTGGGGCTCATCTTCGGATCCCACTGGGGATCCAGAGTACCATCTCCACGCATAGCTCGGATCAAGGTATTTTGAGAATTGGATTTCGCTTCCATCAACACGGGCGCCTCTTTCGTCGACAGTTGAGCCTAACCAAACTTTTAGATTTGAAAAGACTGACAAGCGTGTCAGTTTGTGCTTCGAGAAAAAATCCTCATCATTTCGCGATTCTAGCGAATAAATTCATGAGCCAACGGCACCCGCCCGCCTCTTCTGCAGTGAGAGCAAAATAGACTGAGCTTCAGAAACTCAGCTTCGAATCAGTGAATCAGCTGAGATAAGGCGCTCGAGGGGCGGCGCTTCTGAGAATCCTGAAGGAAGCGCCCCAGAAGGCACCTCTCGCTCTGGAATGGCTGATCGACCGCCTCGTAGTCGCGCCGCAACGAACCCTTCGGCGGCATGATAGCTGGATCGTACCAAAGCCCCTGACGCAACAAATTGAAAGCCCATCTCTTCGCCCGCGGACCGATAGGTCTCAAATTGTTCCGGACTCACAAATCGTGCAACGGAGGCATGTTTTTCAGTCGGCCGTAAATATTGACCTAAAGTGACGATATCAACTCCCGCGGATCGCAAGTCTCGCATTGTTTCGAGGACTTCCTCATCGGTCTCGCCCATGCCCACCATGATCGAGCTTTTCACGAATCTCTCGGGAGCTCGTTCTTTGGCCAAACGAAGCGTGTTGAGGGAAAGATCGTAGTCACAACGCTGATCGCGAATAAAAGGCGTCAGGCGCCGGGGCACTTCAATATTATGCGCATAGACATCGGGGGCAGCATCAACCATTGCTAGAATGTCGCGCTTTCGTCCTCCAAAGTCGCCCACCAGGGTTTCAACGAGGAGATCTGGCTGCAGTTCATGGAGTAATCGAACGGTTTTCCCTACATGGGCGGCGCCACCGTCCAGAAGATCATCGCGATCCACCATCGTCAAGACCACATACTTCAAACCAACTTGGGCCAACGCCCGAGCGACATTTTCGGGCTCTCGAGGATCAACAATACCCTTGGGGTTGCCAGTGGTCACAGCACAAAAACGACAGCCTCGGGTGCACATATGCCCAAGCACCATGACGGTCGCTGTTCCCGCACCCCAGCATTCGGCAACATTAGGACAACGTGCCTCCTCGCAAACGGTGTGAAGATCCAGCTCTCGCAGCGTCTTTTTGAGACGTGTGTAGTTATCGCCTCCCGGTGCCCGAACTTTCAGCCAATTGGGCTTACGATCTTGATGCTCAACGTCGAGACGACGAGGATTAGTTTTTTTCTTGGTGGCGATCTGGCTCACAGCGATTCCTTACTGTGCATTCTCCCTTGAAGCCAGGAAATCTGACGATTCACAGTTCCAAAAGCTTCTTCAAAAGATCGGTAACCACTCGCGGATCAGCCGAACCCTTCGTGGCTTTCATTGCTTGCCCAACGAAAAAACCCATTAATTTGGTCTTTCCGCCTTTCAACCCTTCCACTTGAGACGGATTCTTCTCTATGAGCCCTTGAAGGATAGTTTCCAACTCGCCGGTATCGCTGACAACCTCCAACCCCTTTTCAGCCACAACCGCAGCGGGCATCTTTTCAGTGTTTTCGAGCAGCGCAAAGACTTCTTTCGCCTGCTTTCCGGATATTTTACCGGCTTCCACCAAGCTAAGTAATTCGCCCACCTGGGGAGGAGAGACCGTGAAGGTTGACCCTAACCCGTGGGTACTGGCGCCACGCAGCACCTCGGTCACCACAAAATTCGCCACCTTTTTCAAAGGCAGCTCGCCCCCAGCAGCCGCCACCGCTGCATCCACGAAGCGAATATAGCCAGGATGTTGGGTCAGGGTGCTAATCGCTTCGGCGGCCACCTTACCCTCAGCCAAACGCGCTGCCACTTGATCTGGCAGCTCCGGCAACGACTCTTCTTCTTTTCGAAGCATTTCGTCACTAATCAGTACTGGTGGCAGATCAGGATCGGGAAAATAGCGATAATCGTGCGCATCTTCTTTGGAGCGCAACGGATAGGTGCGCTGGTTCTCAGAGTCATAGCCTCTGGTCTCTTGACGCACGGTATCCGCTGCGTCGAGCAGACGCTTTTGCCGGGCAACTTCCACGTCAATCGCCTTCTGAACGAAGCGAAAGCTATTGATATTCTTTAGCTCGACTCGAGTGCCAAACTCTTTTTGCCCCCTGGGACGAATGGACACGTTCGCGTCACAACGAAAACTACCTTCTTCGAGGTTGCCATCGTTCACTCCAACGAAAAGCAAAATATCACGTACTTGACGCATGTAGGCGGCGGCCTCCGCGCTGGAGCGCATATCCGGCTCGCTCACAATCTCAATCAAAGGGGTGCCGGCGCGATTTAAGTCAACAGCAGAATCGCCCCCCACCCCGTGGACATTTTTGCCCGCATCTTCCTCCATGTGAATCCGGGTCACACCTACCTTCTTTTTCTTCCCTTTGACTTCAATTTCAACTTCCCCCCGCTCACAATAAGGCAGATCCATCTGACTGATTTGATAGCCCTTCGGTAGGTCAGGGTAGAAGTAATTCTTGCGGTCAAAAATGCTCTTCCGGTTAATCTCTAATCCGAGAGCCAAGGCAGCTCGCACTGCAAAGCGAAGCGCCTGAGCATTCAACACGGGCAAAGCCCCAGGAAGCCCTAAGCAAACTGGGCAGATATGGGTATTTGATTCTTGGCCAAAATGCGTTGAGCAGCCACAGAATAGTTTACTCTTGGTGGGGAGCTGGGCATGAATCTCTAAGCCGATGACAGTTTCGTAAGCGCTGGCCATGGCTGGTCCTATCACCCTGAGTTTTCGCTTCAACCAAAGGGCCCTGAGAGCAGAAATTTCGCTCGATCTTCAGCTAGGCCTCGGGCTCGTTCCTGTCGATTGGCCGAGCTTTCACGCGCCGGCACAGCTCTCGCGCTTCTCAGAAAACCTATCCGCAGGCCTCAGCGATTTTGCAGATAATCGGAGCATGCCTGCAGCGGTGCACCCAAGCTTTGGGAGGCCAGTTCTTGGAGCGGCGCCACAATATCGTCGGGCACGCCCGCTTCCTGAGCAGAGCGCAAAGCGCCCCAGGCAGCCAAGTACCGCTCCCTAGCCAAAAACGCTCGACTCAGCTCAGGCCAAATTTTCTTTGGATCGCCCCCGAGCGAAGCAGCACGCCGCAGCGGGCCGATGGCCTCCCCCGCCCGTTGATGAGCAAGATACGCCTGACCGAGACGAAAATAGACATCCGCGGCGGGAGGGCCTTCGCCGGCGTATTGCACAGCCAATCGTAGAACCTCTTCGGCACGCTCAAATTGCTCGGAGGAGGCACACGCAGTCCCCAAAAGCCCTAATCCGCGAGCCACGGTTGAGCGGGCCTCGTCGCCCAACATTTGGCCCTCGGGCGTTCTTAAAAACATCGCTAAGGGCCCGGGCCCGCCACCGAGAAGATCAATCACTTTTGCATGATCACCTGAATCGGCTGCGATCTCGGCTTCAGTGACGCGCGCCAGGTCAATCGCACCCTCGCCCTCGCCCCGGCTAGCACGCTCTAATTCTTGACGAACATGAGTTCGCAAACGAGCTCGAAAAGCCGCCAGGGGATAAGTCTCTTCAATCCCATCGTGACGCAGCTCCAAATGTGAAACACCGCGCTCAATCACTAAGGTCTCTAAAGAGTAGCCGAACACAGGCGCCAAGAGGAGATAACGAACTCCCAAGTGCTGCTGAATACCTTCTACATCTGTGTCGCGGGTTGGTGCTGGAGCCAGGGGTTCTTCTTGAACTAAGACACCGACCAGACGCTTTCGAAACTCCCCGAGGGGAATCGATTGCACCTCAGCGTCATCGTCTTCTTCACCAACGCTAAACTCAACCCGGGTATTTTCGGGGATCCGACGGTCGACAGTCAAAGAGGTGATCCGTGCACCTGTTATCATTGCGAAAGCAAAAAACTCGGCGCCGAGGATATCACAAAGCGCCTGAAAGCTCCCGATCGTATCTCCGATACGTTCGAACCAACCGTCTGTTCTAATGGCCTCAAGTGAGTACCGCCGGGTTTCCGACATAGTAGAGCACTCTACTGGATTTTTGGGGAGTGGATAGGGCTATTTCAGATAGCCGGAAAGTTGAGCAGTGGCCGCGCCTGTGCCGAGCCCTCTATCAGTCTAAAGTCTGAATCGGCTAGTCAAAGGCTCGGTCGAAGAGTTTGCGATGAGGGGCGGCCAAGGCAAGCTGCTCGACAGTGTCTGAAGAACTAAACTCAAAAGAGCTCGCCGGTGCACCCAAAAAAGACACCGGACTCGCGAGAAAAGCTTTCCAACCGAGAGCCCGTAGGTTTTCTGAGTTTGCGGCTCCTTTAGAAGCTCCAGCCTCAGGCCCTGGAATGCTTTGGGGTCTGGGCAAGTCGATGAGCAAAGGATAGAGCTGCACCTTAAACCGAGTGATCGCGTGGGATAGAACGGGA
>JAKVCH010000032.1 GCA_022447485.1 Polyangiaceae bacterium
TCTTTCGGTCTGGCTCGGCTTCTGGCTCGTCGGCGGCTGCTGGGCATTCGCCAGGGCCGAGGTCTCGGTCGAGCCGGCGCTGTTCTCCTTTGATTCGCAGCCGGTAGAAACAAGAAGAATAAAAAGTAAAAGGGTACGCATGGGTCGTATCGTTGGAAGAGTTGGCTCTCAGAGAATGAGCCCTCCTTAGCCCTGAAAGCTGTGGAATTCTACCTAGCGGTAGGCGGAATTTCTTGCCTCCCTCCCCAAGCAATGAATTTTCTATTCTTTCTCGAGTGAGCGCTGTTGAGGCAGCGCAGATAGCTTCAAAGCCGCTCCGATAACGTCAGAGTGTCGAGGGCTTGCCGAGGTCTTCGCTTTGAAACCGCCGCAAGCTACTCGGCTCGATCAAAATGCTTAACTGACCTGAGAGCGCCCTAACTTTCTTCGAATAAAAAGCTCAGCATCGTTGAGTTCATGAAAGCTGCGGAGCTGCACTCCTTTCGAGATGGCTGTCATATTGCCACTGACCTTGAGCAGCTCAGATTTCACGACGATCGCTGCCACATCATGATGAACTCCCCGCCGGGTCCATTCCCAGATATAGGCATTGGCATCTCGTGGTGGCATTTCTGTACAGCGCGTATCAAAGAGGACTGCCCGTAATCGACTCGTCTTCAGAGCTTCATCCATGGCGCGACAGAGGGCCTCGGCTACTTGCACACTCGGTACCCGTGGAACCTCCACCAGCACGTAATTTTTCGCGATACTCACCCCCAACTCCATTGATCAAGATTACTCGGCTCCCGTCGAGAAAGGGAGAGCTATTCAGATCTTTCGTGATTTCAATCACATAGTAATGGGCTCGCCGGTAGTTTTCGGCTCGAGAGCTATGAATGCGATCGCACGACAGATCCTAACGGCTGGCCGGACGGGCAGGTGGAGTCGCTTCTTCGGCCCGACTCTTCAGCTCAACCCATCGTGCAGCGGACCTGCGGACTGCTCCTCTCAGCGAGCTAAGCCCTGCAATGCAGAGCGCACAGCCCCCCGCAGCTGTTCGCTTTCAGGCGTCACGCCGCTTTCGAAATGCTCAAGGATAGTCCCATCTTTACCGATGAGATATTTATTAAAGTTCCACGAAACAGGTCCGGCAGAACTCTCGAGAAACGCGTAGAGGGGGTGAGCATTCTTTCCGTGAACAACCGTTTTTTCGTAGAGTGGAAAATCAATCTTGAACTGGCTCGTGCAAAATTGCCGAATTTCTTGATTCGATCCGGGCTCTTGGCCCCCGAAGTCATTGCTTGGAATGCCCAGAACCACGAGCCCGCGGGGCCCGAATTCCTCATAAAGCTCTTGAAGTCCCGCGTATTGGGGTGTGTAGCCGCAGCGACTCGCGACGTTGACGATGAGCAGAACTCTTCCTCTCAAGGAGGCGAGGGACTCTGTGGTGCCGTCGATACGCTTGAGGCTGAAGTCGTAAATAGAAGCCTTGTTTGATTCTTTGCCGGCGGATTCCGGTTTGGCGGCGGATTCCGCTTTGCCGGCAGTATTAGCGTCTCCTGGGAGAGCTTCGCGCTTTCCGCGGGAGCAGCTCATCGTGCCAAGGGCAAAGCCAGATACTCCGCAAAGAAATATGAGCTTTCGCAGTAGAGAAGCGGTTTCCATAAAGCCAAGAGCAATTAGGCACTCCCTTTTATTCCGATGGCTTCACGAATGGGGCACTCGCTCGATTGAGTATCTCGTGTTAACCGCGAGTTCCTATGAAACAACTGGCATTATTGGTTATCTTATCTTGTCTTATCTGCCTCAGCTCTGGTTGCGGCCCGATGGTTCGAGCTGTGGCCCGTGGCTCAATTTCCGAAGAAAAAGGTTCGATTCCCAAGGACTTCAACGAAGGGGCTCATACTTTGCTTGTGGTGAAGGGGGACGTGCGCGGAGTGAACGAGGAGCTGGAGGAGTCTTTTCAACGCTATCAGGGAGAGAGTTTACTTGTGACGCAGGATGAGTTGAAGGCAGAGCGTTACTTAGACAAGGAAACGTATCGCTATGAATTTCGTGTGGGTGTATTTGAAAGAGACAACAATAAAACTGGTGTCATGGAGCAGGGGACGATCAGGACGAGTGAAGTTTATCTCTACGACAGACGGACAAATCAGTCCTATAAGGCGGGCGTAACGTCGTCATTATTTGGGGCCCTGATCAATGCCTGGGTCGATAAACTCAATAAAGATTTGGAAAAGGGCGATGAAAAAGTCATGGCCTCTGCTGAGGAATAAGATCTCGTCGAGACGGGTCCAGGCGAATCACCAACGACTTGGCGCCTGGACGAGGCCTTGAGTGAATCGCTCTGGGCTTGCTCGGCTAAGATGTCGAGATGTGGAGATGTGGAGATGTTGATTCACTCGAAAAAGCAGCTTATCGTGATCTCTATCCACTTTCACAGAATGAATGAGCAGGAGAGCTAGAACTGGCAACTCAGCTGACAGA
Source organism: Polyangiaceae bacterium (assembly GCA_022447485.1). Lineage (GTDB taxonomy): Bacteria > Myxococcota_A > Polyangia > Polyangiales > Polyangiaceae > NIC37A-2. The sequence continues at coordinate 2,467 of JAKVCH010000032.1, forward strand.
CCTTGAAGCCGGCAAGGCGATCGTACTCTTCTCAGTGGAATGACCTCCTTAACGAAGATTGCTCTTGCAGCCACGATTAAATGCTTTCGCTCTTCTGCGTCTCATGCGCGAGCGTTCGTCTGCTTGTTCCTGGTTGCTGTTTTGGCGTTCGCTAGCTGTAAAAAGGAGCCTGAGCCTCAAAGCTCAGTCCTCTCCCATGGTGAAGGTAAGCCTTCAGACTCCAAGACCTCAAGAGCGAAGAGTGTGCCGTGGGGACCATCTCCTGCAGAGGGTCAACTGCGCATGGTCGGCAGTTCACAGTGCAAGAGCTGTCATGCAGAGATCTTTGATGCTTATCAGAGTTCCGACCACGGCAGGTCTTTGACTCGTCCTGAAGAGAGCACGTTCTGCGAAGGCTGCAGCGAGCGGCTACCATTTCTGGGAGAGCAGGTGAGAGCAGAGGCGTTTCTAAAGAGTCTTGAGATCAAAACGAAAGGAGAGGGCCAATCGCGGAAAATCCTCTGGCAGATTGGGCATCAGCCTCTTTTTCAATTCGTTGTGGAGGGCAATGGCGGACGACAGCAGGTGCATCCGGGTGCTGTCCAAGGAGTTAAAAACGGTCAGGAGGCTTGGGTGCTGTCTCATGGGGACGTTCCTTTGAGCGATGAGCTGCATTATTTAGGTCCGGCGGGCAACTTCAATCAAATGTGCGCGAATTGCCACATGACGAACTATCTTCTTGGCTATGAGCTTGAGAAAGACCGCTACCGTTCGAGCTTTGCCGAAGATCGCGTCAATTGTGAGGCCTGTCATGGGCCAGCTTCAGCCCATCTTTCCGAAGTGGAGTTTGGGCGTCGCACGGAGTTTTTTGGCTTTGCCAGGAGCCTCAAGGTGCCGGCGTCGAGGCGCTGGGCCCGTGGACCCGACGAAAGAATTGCCCATCTGGAGGGAGGGGGACCATCCAGCGAAGAAGACACTTGTGCGGCGTGCCATAGCCGTCGCACTGATTTCGGGCGAAAGGATGCGCAATTTGCAAATAGGTTGGACCTATCCAAAGTCCGCGACCTTTCCGAACTACAGCTCAGTTCTCCGGAGCCCTCCCAGGCTGTTTTTGAAAGCTATGATTCTCGCTATCGCTTAGCGACTCTCGATGAGTCTCTCTACTTTGTGGATGGGCAAATCAAAGATGAGGTCTTCGTTTGGGGGTCGTTCAAGCAGAGCAAGATGCATCAAGCTGGCGTCCTTTGTGGGGACTGTCACGACCCCCATTCTGGCCTCCTCAAAGCGCCAATCGAGAGCGTTTGTTTTCAATGTCACGAGGAGAAATCCTTCAATTCCTTGAGCCATCATCAACATGAGGCACCAGCACCGCTCTGTGTGGACTGTCATATGCCATCACGGACCTATATGGACGCAGACCCGCGCCGTGACCACGGTTTCTCTATTCCGAATCCCGCGCTCCATCGTGATAAGGGAACACCCCTAGCATGCACTAACTGTCATCAAGACAAGGACGCCGCTTTCTTTGTCGATGCTCTTCAGGAGAAAGCCGAGCCATCCAGCAGAGGTGACAGAGAGCGCCCGCGAGTGAAGGCGCATCGAGTGCTTTCCGATGTGCGTCAGGGAAAAGTTCCGGCGTCTCGTTTAGCTCCCTTTCTCAGTCAAGGCCCCCTGAGCCTCGCTCTCCCGACGATTCTTCGTGCCACGTTCATCACGGAATGGGCCCTTCGTGCAGTACCAGGTGCTGCAGAGGGTGCTCCCTTGGCAATGGTGATTGCTCAAAGTGCGAGAAGCCCTGAGACCGAGCTGCGGGTTGCTGCTGCAGAGGCATTGCCGGTTGTGCCTGAGGCAAGTCGACAAGAGCTCGCAGCCCTACTCTTGGCTGATGATTCACGGTCAGTACGTATTGCGACATTTTACTCTTTAGCTCGTTGGCCTCAGCTCCCAGCACGCCTTTCGGAGGCGATGAACAATGCAGGTCTGGAAGCCGCTCGGGGACAGCTTGCTCAGGGCGGTCGCTTGGAAACACTTCTCGGCCTGGCGGAAGTGTTCCGCTACTTTCGCAACGCCGAGATGGTGCGCAAGTCCTTGGAACTGGCAGTGGAGCGTTTCCCCGCCCGCGAGGCAGCTTGGACCAATCTAGCGGACGCATACAGAGAGCTAGGAGAGTCGAAGCGCTCACTTTCGACACTACAAGAAGCGCGTCGACGCTTCCCCAAAGATGGAGGCATCGCCCACGCTTTAGGCCTCGCAGAAATACGAACTGGAGATCAGCGGAGCGCTCTGGGTAATTTGAAATTTGCCTTCGAGCATGCCGAGCAGAGTCAGCGTGCGCGCTTTGGCTACGTTTATGCCATCGCGCTCTATGAAAAGGGTGCCGCCTTGGACGCTCAGCGTCTCGCTCAGCTGCTCAGAGAAGAATTCCCCCACGATCGAGAGATTAGCAGTCTGGGGCTTTTACAACGGAGACTCCGACCTGCTCAGTCCAGTCCGGCTCAGGCCAGGCCGGCTCAGGGCAGGCCCTGAACATCGCGGATGTTCCTCTGCCAAGAATTATTGGCGCGCGTTCTTTAAGTAATCCTCGACCACATTCGACATCACGAATGTCTTTCCACCCTGCACCGGAGGGTAATCAGAAAGAGTCTTCAAATGAGCGCCGATGAGTTGGCTCATGGGCGCCAGCATCCAAGAGACCTTTTGCAATAAATGCCCGTAGGAGTCTTTGCTGTCGTAGCTTTCGAATGGGTCCATGCGGATGTTGAAGACTAACGGATAGGTCCGGGGAACCACGTTGGCGTAATAGTCTTCCTTCGTCGAAAAGTGCCATTTCCATGCGCCCATACGCAGGGCGGTGATTTTGCTCTCAAAGTAGTAAAAGTCGAAGGTACGCGCCGAGCTCTTTGTTTTGCCCGTCCAGTAAGGAAGGTTGTTCAGACCATCGATGTACTGCTTTTTTTCTTTCATCACCTGGTCTTGCACATCAGTCACTCCAGCTGCTGTCGCCAGGGTAGTGAACATGTCTTGATGGTTCTGAATGCCATTGAGAGTTTGTCCCGCCTCAATCACAGATGGCCAACGGACCATAGAAATGACTCGAATTCCGCCCTCGTAGGTGGTCATCTTTTCGCCACGGAAGGGTGTGGTGGAGCCGTGGGGCCAGGATGAATGCTCTGGGCCATTATCAGTAGAATACCAAACCACGGTATTTTCAAAGAGTCCGGCTTCTTTCAAGTAATCGAGCACAACACCAATATCGTTATCGTGCTGCAGCATTCCCGAGCCATGATAGTCGGCTTCTGTGGTGGCTCCCTCTGCTGCGTAGCGCCATTTTTCATTCAGGCGGGTGTAGAGATGCATGCGTGTCGGGTTCAGCCAAACGAAGAAGGGCTTGTCTTTTGCTTGAGCATCTTTCATGAACTCGATCGCTCGAGGAATGACTTCTTTACCATCAAAGTCTTTCATTCGTTCTTGATCGAGGGGCCCGGTGTCTTCGATCGTCTGCTTCCCGTGAGCGCCGAATCTTGGGTCGACTTCAGGACTTTCTTTTTCGATGGCCAGGGAGTGGATGACGCCACGAGCGCCAAATATTTCAGCATAGGCATCCTCCGAACCAGCGTAGGATTTCGCGAAATTCTTGTAGTCTCGCTGCTCATCTTCCTCGGAAACATTCAGGTGATAAAGGTTGCCGAAGAATTCATCAAAGCCGTGGACGGTGGGCAGGTGCTCGTTGCGGTCACCCAGGTGACTTTTTCCAAAGTGGCCTGTCTGGTAGCCCTGTTTTTTGAGGACTTCTGCGAGACTTGGCGACTCCTTCTGAAGACCTAACTTGTCTCCAGGTTGGCCGACGGTCGTCATGCCAGAACGGATCGGGTATTGGCCGGTGATGAAGGCGGCGCGTCCAGCGGTACAGGATGGCTGGGCATAATGATCGGTGAAGCGGATCCCGTCGGCAGCGATTTGATCAATATTGGGTGTTGTGTAGCCCATCGTGCCGAGGCCGTAGGCGCTGACGTTCTGCCAACCGATATCGTCGCCCCAGATCACCAGAATATTAGGCCGCTTTCCCTCGGGCGTTTCTGTCGGTGTCGGATGCTGCGACGCTTTTGCTTGTCGCCCTTGGGTAATGGTTGGGAAAGTCGGCATCTGGATGACGGCTGCCTTGTCATCCAGGCTGGCGACTGTCGTCTTTTGACAGCCAAAGCCGATTGCTACCCCCAAGATCAGGCCCAACTTCCAAGTTCTGTTCATCATCATCATCCAGGAGGCAAGCATGGTCTCCGAGAATTCCCAAGCCGGTCGCTTTGCGGCGGTGATCTATCGAACTCGACGAGAGGCTGTTGCGCTGGGCTCCAGGAAGGGCGCCCCTCGAGCTTCTTGAAGACCTAAGATCTCTCGCAACGGTGTTCGCTAGCAGCACTCGACTGAGAGCTACTTGAAAAATTGCGTGTTGATTCTCTCGGAGCCCCGGTGTCCGACATCAGCCCACCAAAGTTCGTAGGGACTGATGCAGAAATAGCGCAGGGAGTGCTTTTGACTCGCCGAGTCTACCTTCGTCGAGATATGCTCTTCCCATGTTGCAACCACAAGCTGGAATTTTACCTGCGCCTTTGCGAGGAGGGCGCTATCTCTACTACCGACTGCGCTATGGCGCAGAGGCGGCCGGCGCCTTACGGAGTCTAACGACCGAGCCCTGGGGGGCGCAGGACGTGCTCGGGCTGGCGGCCACTTTGGTGACGCGTCGGGGGGGCGAGGTGGAGGGCCTCCGGTCGTTCCCCGATTTAAGCGATAGCCAAACCGCCGTGCCCTGGACTCCCCACGACCTCTGGGTTTGGGTGAGAGCCGATGATATCGGAGCTGCCATGAATTTAGGTCGTCGTCTGACCGAAAAGTTAAAAGCAGCTTTTGAGCTAGTGGGGGCGTCCTCTGCCCACCTACATGGACACGATCAAGACCTGAGTTCCTATCACGATGGCACGGAAAATCCCGAGCCGGACGAGGCTCCAGGAGTAGCGCTGATCCAAAGTGGCCCCCTGCAAGGAGGCAGCTTTGTTGCGGTCCAGCGCTGGGAGCATCACTTGGAGCACCTCGAAGCTAAGTCTCAGCAGGAGCAAGATTTGGTGATTGGTCGGCGGCTTGTTGACGACTCAGAGATAGAAGATCCGGGAGCCGCTGCTCATATTAAGCGTACTGAGCAGGAGAGCTTCGAGCCGGAGGCTCATCTGCTGCGCCGCTCCTTGCCTTTTGTTGAAGGCTTTGCCTATGGCTTAGAGTTCGTCTGTTTTGCATCTTCTCTGGATGCGTTTGAGGTGCAGCTACGCCGCATGGTGGGGTGCGAAGACGGTATTTTGGATGCGATATTTTCCTTCTCCTCCGCGATCAATGGGGGCTATTACTTCTGTCCACCGGTCAAGGAGGGGCCGCTCGACTTGAGCTTTCTGGGTGCAAAATTCACGGAAAAGGGGGCTTAAATTGGTACTCTGTCAAGGATGCGACGAAGAAGTGGACGAAGTCTTTGCGGTGAAGGTCGAGGGCCGGCGCCGCAAGCTTTGTGAGGAATGCTGCGAAGAGATCGAGCTGAACCAAGAGTTAGCTGAAGCTTCCGAGGCTGCGATTCAGCAAATGATGGGTTTCCAGGGACGTCGCTAGTTCACGGAAAGCTTTTTCTACGAGAGATTTTCGCGTCGTAGCGAGTCCGCTTTTAATCGTGGTCCTCGGCTTTTGCTCCTGCCATCAGTACGGCGAACGGACGGGTGCGTTCATGGCCCTCCAAGTAGATGCGGATCACCATTGTCAGAGGAACGGAGAGCAGCATTCCCATCGGACCCCACATCCAGCCCCAAAATAGCAATGAGACGAAGACGACGAGGGGGCTCAAATTCATCCGACGCCCCATGATGCGCGGTTCTAGAATCGAGCCGATCAAGGTATTGACCACCAAAAAAATTAGGCTGACGGCAACCGCACTGCCGGCTCCGTATTGAAGGAGAGCGACGGTGACCGCTGGGACGGCTGCGAGGATGGAACCGATATTGGGAATGAAGTTCATCAAAAATGCGACCAGTCCCCAAAGGAGAGCAAAGTCGATTCCCATCAATGCTAGGATAAGCCAGATCATCATCCCCGTGGCTAGGCTGGTGAGAGTCTTCACCACGACATAAGCTTTGATTCTTCCGAGGACACGTAGGCCTTGGCTCATATCAGCGTGGGGGTCGTCTAGAGCTCGCCGAATTTTGTCGGGCAGCACCAATGCTTCAAAGAGCAAAAATATCGTCGTTAAAAATACCAGGGCAGTTGTGGAGACAAAGCCTGCGAGTTCGCTAATTGTCTGGCCCGCTAGCTGGAAGGCAGCAGAAGGCTGCACGAGGGTCATGATGCGGCTCTGGCTTAACTCAATGCCCCAATCTTGGAACATCAGGCTGATATTATCGAGCACTTCAACCAGGCTGGCCTGATAGGCCGGCGCCGCCTGAATAAAGGCGTTCAGGCTGCTGACAAGTAGGCCAATCAATGCCCCTATTCCCGCCAGGGTGGCCAGTACAACAACGGGAATTGCTAGGAGAGGGGGCACCTTGCGTTGGGTCAGGTAAAAAACCAGAGGCGCAGTGAGGGTGGCGAGAAATGCGCTCACCACTAAAGGCACAACGAATGGCCTTGCGATCTTGAGGGCAGCCAAGATGACCACCAAAGACGCCAAGGTAAGCAGTGCGGTGCCTCGGCGCTGGCGTGCGCTTTGGGTCTGCTCATCGTTAACTTTAGGCGCAAGTCCAAGAGCCGATAGAGGCCCGAGATCGCGGGAAGGGCGAGAGAGACCTTCTTCGTCTGTGGAATCAACTCCTTCAGAGTTTTCCGTGGCTCCCTCCGAGCCAGCCCCGCTGCCCTCCTCTTTCATCCGACTAAAATCGGGGGGAGTCGGCGCTTCTCCTATTTTTTCATCGTGTGACACTCAAAACACCCAAAACCTTCGCCCGTGGCGGGGTTATACGCTTTTTCGCCGAGAAGCCTTGCCATTTCTGGCACGACTTTCTCCATCATGAAGGCAACGGTTGCGCCGTGGTGCTCTTTGGCGCTTGCAAAATGGTCAGTTGGGTCGAGGGCTACAAGCTCCGGATTGGGCATTTCGAAGTTGCCGTAACTAGCCGGGGAGCCATGACAGGTCGAGCAGTTGAACTTGCGGAATTCCTTCGCGTCGTGCGCGACGAAGAGCTCTTTCATTTTGGGTGTTACGACTTTCTTCATGTATTGCATGCGCTCAGGATGACTGAGTGCATCGAAGTGAGTCGTTGCCTCAGATTGATGGGTGCTGGGCTCTTTAGTTTCCGGTGCCTCTTCGCCTTCTTCCCCTGCCAGGGGATCAGGTGACGGCTTATTATCGGGTGTCGTGGCCGGCTCTTGTCCGATACATGCACCGAGGCTCGCCGCCGTCAGCACCGAAACGCTCAATAAGTGCGTAGCCGATAGATACGAGGAACAAGAGTCTGAAGTCTTTTTTGCCATGATAGATAAATCATCAGCCCTAGGTTCGAAAGAATCAAGCGCCCAGCGCGTTGGGTTTCAATCGCCTTGCCGTTGATAGGTCGGGGGTAGGGGACTATGGGGTCGCGCGTAATTACCGAAGCCATGAGCTAGGAGTTCATAAGCTCTTCGACCTTGGGGCGTGACCGGTTCATAGACATCCTCCGAGCCGAGATCTGGATCTTCATTCCACTCCTCCGCTTCCGCGTTGATCCGTTGTTCAGAGCGACTTTCAGGGGCATCACCGAGGCTGTGATCGATGGCTCGAGCGAAGCTTTGCATTGTCGAAAGACGCCCTGCTGGGCTCTTGCGCGTTGCTTTATGAATCAACTTATCTACCTGCCAAGGCAGGGTATCGACTAGCCACGAGGCTGGGGGAATCGGCGAGTAGAGCTGGTGGCGAAAAATATCGTTTTGCTTTTTTGCTTCAAAGGGTAACTCCCCGGTGATTGCTCGAAATAAGACCACCCCTAAAGCGTAGATATCCGTGCGAGCATCCATTCCCTCGACTAAGATTTGTTCTGGCGCCATGTATTGAGCCGTACCCAGGATACTGGTGTTTTGATCGGGAAGACGCTGAGCGTCTAGTTCAGCCATACCAAAGTCGATGACCTTCAGTGCTTCAGGCGCATCAATTGGGCCGAGCAAAAAAAGGTTATCCGGCTTCAGATCGCGATGTACCACTCCGGAGGCATGTGCAGACTCGAGCGCATGTGCCGCATCGCGGACAAGCTTGAGCGCAAGCTCCGTATCCATCATACCATGACGCTTGAGGTAGTCGCCGAGCGTTTCGCCCTTCAACGCCTCTAAAACTAAAAAGGGAGTTCCCTCTCTCGGGTTCTCAATGGACAGGATTTTGACAATATTCTGATGATTGAGTTTCAGAAGCGCCCGGGCCTCCATGAGAAATTGATTTTTCAAGGTGCTGTTATTTGCCACCTCCTGGCGGAGTTGTTTGACGACCACCATCGACTCCTCCTCGGCCATTGTGTCACGTGCTAAATAAACCCGCGCCGTGCCCCCTTCGCCCAAGAGTCCCTCCACGATGTAGCGACCGCCGATACGTTTTCCGAGGGTAGCGCCCGGCTTGATCGAATAGCCCGCTAGTCTCTCCGAATGTCTGCGAGCTTGCTGAGAAGGGGGAGGGGGAGCCTCCGCGACGGGAAAATCACCATAGGCCAGGGCGGAATCTTGTCGAGCAGGCATCTCTCCCCCGCGTAACAGAGAGGGACGATCTGGGCCTAAATTTACGCAAACTGCTCAGTTTTGCTTACTTGAGCCTACCTGATCAGCTGATGAGTGTTTTTTTTTCCTCATCGGAGGTCAAGGGCTGTGCAGAGGCGCCGGACTTGCTAAACGGGGCAGGCGAGTCGATTTGGGTGAACTGCAGGTTTCACTGCTGGCTCCGAGAAAAGAGAAAGCAAAATGCGCAGAGTAGTAGTGACAGGTATTGGTGCGGTGAGTCCTTGTGGCCTGGATGTCGAGTCCAGCTGGAAAGCTATTTCCCAGGGCGAAAGTGGTATCGCTCCGATTACTCGTTTCGATGCCGCAGATTACGCTGTGCGTATCGCCGGCGAATTAAAGGGCTTCTCTGTCACCGACTACATCGAAAAGAAGAAAGTTCGCGAAGGAGACGCCTTCATTCACTACGCCATTGCTGCTGCAGACGAAGCGGTAAAAAGCAGTGGTCTCGCAGTCGAGGGTGCGGACGCCGAGATGGTGGGCACGATTATTGGTGTCGGCCTCGGTGGTCTGCCCGTTCTTGAAGCGATGGCTCGTGCGTTGGCAGCAAAAGGGCCAAAGCGCGTTTCCCCTTATTTCATTCCCGCCGTTATTTCGAACTTGGCTCCAGGTCAGCTGAGCATGCGCTATGGCTACAAGGGGTCGAGTTTTACGACGACGAGTGCTTGCGCATCAGGTGCCCATGCAATTGGCGAAGCCACTCGAGCGATTCGTCTCGGCGAGTTAGACGCTTGTTTGACGGGGGGCGCAGAGGCCACCGTCACCGGTCTTGGCATTGCTGGGTTTTCCCAGATGAGAGCTCTGTCAAAGCGTAACGATGAACCTGAAAAAGCGAGTCGGCCTTGGGACGCTGATCGAGATGGATTTGTGATGGGTGAGGGCGCCGCCATGCTCATGCTGGAAGAGTACGAAAGCGCGAAAAAGCGCGGAGCACCTATTCTTGCAGAGGTTCTCGGTTACGGAACTACGGCTGATGCTTATCATATGACCTCACCTGCTCCTGAGGGTGAAGGGGCCCAGCGGGCCATGAAGATGGCCTTGAAGAACGCAAAGCTAAATCCTGAAGAGATCGGCTACGTGAACGCTCACGCGACGTCTACAGGCGTCGGCGATATTAACGAAGTGCTAGCCGCACGAGCTGTGTTTGGTTCCCATGCCACCGATGGCTTAGCTATGAGCAGCACTAAGTCCATGACCGGCCACCTCCTCGGCGCGGCGGGAGCCCTTGAGTCAGTGCTCTGTATTCAGGCGATTCGACACAGCGTGTTGCCTCCCACCATCAATCTTGAGTCACCTATCGAAGAAGCAGAGGGCTTGAACCTTGTCTCCTCTGGAGCTCAAGAAAAGAAAATCAAGTACGCCATGAACAATAGCTTCGGCTTTGGCGGCACTAATGCAACTTGCATCTTCGGTTCTTTATAATCGTCTGACATGCATGCCGTCGGTCGACACGCTGCTTGTCCGCGGCTGACGTGGCCGTCGCCAGCATCTTAGGTGGCCGTCGCTGTCGACGGCTGACATGCTCGCCGTCGGCCGCTGACATGCTCGCCGCCAGCTCGCTCGCTGCAATCACAGAATCTTCAGCCAAAATCGAGGCTAGTTGGCGCCGGAGCTTCTGTCGTTAAAATTTTCTGTTTTCGGTGCAGTATTTCTTCGCCCAAAGAGCAAATAATTTGAGCGTAACCCCAAGAAATGACTAGAGTTCTTGAAGGCGTCACCTCAGCGCAACCCTATGCAGGGTAGGTGAGGCATCTCCCCCGTTAATTGTTGATTCTCGCGACCAAGAGAGCTGTATCTCGTGATTCTGCCCACTCGTCGCTCCCTCCTCAAATAATTCGATGAAACTATCTACCTCTCTTTTTCTACTCACAGCTAGCTTCTTCACTTTCGCTTGCGGCGACGATTTGCAAGACCCTGCAGAGTCTATGATGGGCTCTGACGGTACGAGCACTGGCGGTTCGAGCACTGGAGGCATGGGCTCGACCGACGCTGGCGATATTACGGCAGGTGCTGCTCTTTATGCAGAGCAAGGTTGTGCTGATTGTCATGGTGCGAGCGGCGAGGGTAGCAGTGCCCCATCTCTTACCACAGCTGCTTCGGCCTGGCCTGTTGAAGAGATTGAAGACGTGATAGCCAACGGAGCGCCCGGCATGCCGCCTTTCAAGAACTTGCTGACCGAGCAAGAGATCACGGATATCGCAGCATTTGTAAAGACTCTCTGAGCATGTGCCGGAAAGAGCGGTGCTCATGAAGAGCTGCCTTCATTCCTTTTGGGGCTCAAGGGGATATGAATCTGGACGAGGTTCTTCCCATCCCTATTGGCGATCCGGGCTTGTCCGCCCCAGCCTTGGGCAATAGCTCGGATAATATTGAGGCCTAGGCCATGACCGCCCTGATCCCGCGCCGTTGTGTAGAAAGGCTCGAAGACTCGCTCGATGGCGTCGGAAGGGATCCCCTCTCCCGAATCAACGACTTGGAGCTTCATGCCTGATGCATCAAAGTCGACCTCGACGCAGATAGGCGCTTCGCCGTGGCGATAGGCATTCTCCACCAGGTTGATGACGAGAGATTCTAGATGCTCCTTGCGCATGTGGAGCGGGCTTTCCTGGCCCGCTTGGGCGTACTCTGTCTCAGGGTAGCGCTGGATTGCCTCTAGGATGACTTCTCGTGGTTGCTCGACCGTGCTCTCATCAAAAGCCGTTGGGTTATCTAGGCGCGTTAATTCCAAAAGGCGACCAACGAGCTCACTCATCCGCGCAGAGTCGGTGGCAATATTCTTTGCGAAGCGCGAGCGTTGCTCAGGGCTCATTTTTTCTGCTGATTCGTAGCGCAATTCAGCGGCACCATGTATAGAGGTAATTGGCGTCTTCAGCTCATGGCTGACATCTCGGGCAAAATTGGCAATCGCATTGGCGCGCCGATGAATTGCCTCGTGGGCATCGTCCAGAGCTGCTCCCAGTTCTTTCGTCTCTTGGGGCGCACCCCAGGGCGGCTGCCAACGCTTATACGTCTTGCCTGCGCGTAGGGAGCGAGTATGAGCTGTTAAGGAGCGGAGAGGACGAATGATGGACGCCGAACCAAGGAGCGCGAGCAAGAAGAGCGCACCGAGACAGACAATGCCGAAGACAACGTAAGACCTTCTTTGTTGGTAGAGGCGCGAGACCGGGTCGAGACCGGTGCGGGAGGCCCGAATGATTCCGATCAGCTTGTTATCGCTATAGACGGGAACTGCTGCAAAGACGCGGAAACGTCCCCGTCGTCTTATGGAGCCCAGGGGAGGACGGGGCTCATCACTTTCTCGCTTTCTCAAGGCAAAGCCATAATCCCCATTCATAGCTCGCTGCACTTCCGGCGCCGACGCGAGGGTCAAGCCGATTTGTCCGCGCGTACTAGCGAGGACACAACCTTGGGGGTCGAGTACGCGCATCGATGAAAGGTTTTGTAACTGCATCCTCTGCATCAGATGATTTAAAGGTGTAAAGTCGGGCAGAGCAGAGCCTTCATGTTCTGCCCAGCTCCTGTCAGCAATGACTTTCTTCCCTCGACTTTGCTCCCTAGGAGAACCGCTCAGATTTAAGGGAGAGACTCTTGGTTCACAAGGGGTGTGAAAGTGGAGGTTCTCGCCCACAGGTGTACGAGCCGTGATGTGAGGGTTCAAAGGCGCAAAACGGTCGTCAGCACCGGGCGGCAAGAGATGGGCCTCGCCGGCAGACACGAGATCTCTGTAGACCTCTCCGACCACCACGCTTTGAGCGATCAGCTGCCGTTCCGTGGTGCGGAGAAGGCTGACCTCGTAGAGGCGCAATGCTCCGATACTGGCCAGAGGCACTGCCAGCGCGACTGCGATCGCGAACCAGAAAAGCCGGCGGATATTCATGCTGCTTCGCGAAAGCGATA
>JAKVCH010000320.1 GCA_022447485.1 Polyangiaceae bacterium
CCAGTGCCGCCAGTGCCGCCAGTGTCGCCGGAATTTGATCCACCAGAGTCTGCTCCAGCCATTCCGTCTGGCGAATTATCTATCTTACTCCGATCGGGCTGGGTGATCAGGGTACAGGCACCAATGAGGATGACGAGACCAAGAGTGCCGAGGGAGAGTGGAAGCTTGCTGTTGAATATTGACATCGTGAATCACCGTCAGGCCAAAAATTTTTCTGGCCGTGCTTCTTTCTATGAGTTTCCGAGGCCGAGGCAACAATAAGTCTAAAAGGCCGGTATTTTAAGACTTTGCTCGCAGGGGCTCGGTGCTTGGAAGCTTGGGAATCACAGCCAAGCACGCACTTTCGGTGAGAGATCTTGGATTCTATGGGTTCCGGCGGAGACGGCTCTTGGCTCGCTTCAGCCTATCGCTTGGGTGCAGAAATGCACTAAGACCTTATCGTGACTGAAAAGCTTTGCGTAATCGATGGGACATTTGAACTTTTCAGAGCTTATTTCGGTGCTCCCTCGCTGCAGACGCCCCAGGGAGAAGAGCGCGGCGCTGTTGTGGGCTTGGGCCAAAGTTTGCTGAGCCTGATTGAAAGCGGCGAGTTCTCTCATCTAGGGATTGCCTTTGATTCCGTCATCGAGAGTTTTCGGAATGATCTTTACGAGGGCTACAAGACTGGCGAAGGGATTGAAGAGGAGCTTGTAGGACAATTCGCTCCCGCCGAAGAGATGGCAGCCGCTCTCGGTCTGCGCGTTTTCCCGATGATTCGCTATGAGGCAGACGATGCCCTGGCGTCTCTCGCCGCTCAATTTTCTCCGAAGTTTTCCCAGGTAGTGATTGCCTCTCCTGATAAAGACTTGCGGCAATGCGTGGACGGCGATCAGGTCATCAGTTGGGATAGGATGCGCAAGGTGCGCTACGATGAACAGGCAACAATCGAGAAAGTCGGAGTGGCGCCATCGTCGATTCCCGATTGGTTGGCTCTCGTTGGCGATACTGCGGATGGTATACCAGGAGTGGTCAAATGGGGGGCGAAGTCTGCTTCGAAAGTGCTGGCTCATTATCTTCACCTTGAGTCAATTCCGCCCAATAGCGAAGATTGGGAGGTGCAGGTCAGGGGCGCATCTGGGCTTTGCGCGGCTCTTGCCGAGTCAGGAGACGATGTTTTTCTGTGGCGAAAATTGGCGCGTCTGGTTCAGGACGTGGATCTAAAAACCACCAAAGAAGAGCTTCGTTGGCGAGTTCCCCCGGATGAGTCGTGGGCCAAACTTTGCGAGACTTGGGGGGCATCCAGGCTCTTGAAACGAGCTGAGAAGGCTTTTTCCTCGTCTTCGTGATATGCCCAGTGAGTGAATTTGTGCGGGCTTTTTTTGCAGTCGAGCCGAATCGTGTTGGTGGGTTTGTTGGCGCTCTCTACAGAGCAGGCGTTCGCCGATGTTTACGATGACGAGCAGGTTTCGCGTCCAAAGGAAGGGGAGCAAGAGCAGAATCAGGGCGTCGAGGAAGGTTCACCATCGGCTGGTGGTCTAGAGGCTCCCGGGCAATTTCAGCCTCAGCAGGGACGTTCTGCCATGGAGGATGAGCTAGCTCGAAGCGACCAAAAAGACTCCGAGCGAGGCTTACAGTTCTTTCACCTTGATCTTCTATTTGCGCCGCAGGTCCTGCGCATTCCTGGGCGTGGAACGGAGAGTGGTTTTGGCTACGGTGCTGGCATTGGCATACGAGCTATTTACCTGACCCTCGGCTTTGGTTTTCAAGCTGCGCAGTTACCATCCTATTATTACTATTCTTTGACGGGCGATCTGAACCTTCGTTTTCCCCTGGGCCATTGGGAACCCTATGCTGGATTATCCTTGGGATATGCTGGACTCTCGCGAGGCGATACTACAGTAGGTTTGAACCAGCGACTCGGTGGTTTTGCTATGCGCCTCAGGCTTGGAGGAGACTACTATTTTAGTCATACATTTTCTTTAGGTGTGCGAGCCGCCTTCGACCAAATCTTTCTCGGCCAGTCAGTTGTTGTTGGTGGTCGAAAATATTCGTGGGGAATCACGCCTGCTCTCGTGATCGGATTTCATCTCTAAATGTTGAATGCCAGCTTCTTTTTCATCGTTTTCCTCCCCTTGATTTTTGGGGTCTGGCTGTGGAGGAGAGCGACTCGTCAGCTTCGCCTGCCGCTGGGCCGCGTCCTTCTCGTGGTCGTAGCCGGTGGCTTTGGGGCGGCGCTTGCAATGGCACTTGAACGCTGGCTCCTACAAACTGCTGGTATTGAGCTGGGCACCGCAAGACCTTTAGCAACGGGTCTTTTTACTGTGATCCTGGCGGGACCTTTAGAAGAAGGAGTGAAGGCTGCCGCGATTTGGCCCCTTTATTCCCGCCGCCAGCTGACTCGCGGCAAGGTGGGAGCAACTTATGGTGTCTTGACGGCGGCTGGTTTTGCCACGATTCAGATGACTCTTTGGCTACTCTATGGCGGAGAGATCACTCCTTTAAGTTTGGCCCGTTTAGCTATTGCATTGCCGGCCCATTTCTTCTTCGCGGGGGTCTGGGGCTATATATTAGGAGGAGGCCGACGAGATCGTTACTTTGTTACAGTTTGGTTTGCCTGTGCGCTGCTGCATGGTTGTTACGATTATGTGGTTTTTTGGCGTCAGCCCGCTTTTCTGATTGTTGTATTGCCCATGCTTATCATGATGGGTTTAGGGGTTGTTGGTGTTTTACGGGATCGTCCTCAGCGCCAAACGCGAGTCACGGCCTATTCGTTGTTGGATGTTTCGACGCCCCAGGCTTTGAGCCGAGTCATGAAGCGCCAAGAGAGGCCGATTATGCTTCATTGGATTTTCTTTGGCGCCTTAGTTTCGCTTGGTGTCTCTTTGGTTTTTTTAGTGGCAGCCGTCTACTTAGGAAAGCGAGCTGGCATTGACTTTTCTCTGGTTGAAGCCAATGATTTTCGCGGCATTTTACCAATTGCTCTCCTAGGAACAGCCCTCTTGTTATCCTTCCCTTTTTCGGCCTATCTCGTGGCGAAGGCCTCTGGTGCGGTGAGCGTTTTTGAGCCTGCCTGGGCCACGGGCATGGCCTTGGTGGCGGTGCTTGCTCTATTCAGCGTCACTGAGCCGACGGCTTTAGTGATCACCTTAGCGATTGCTCCCGTAGGTTTCGCGCTGGCATGCGCCGGTGCATGGTTTGGATTGGGCCGTGGTGACTGAACGAGAAGATAAAGCCAAGATGCGTCAATTGGCTCAGGGGCAACGGCAGATGCATTCCGCTGGGGAATTAGAGACATTTTCTGGCGCTATTCGCCTGCGAGTCTTAGAGCTGATCGAAGAAGTCCAAGCGCAACGAGTCGCTCTATTTTGGCCCATGGTGAGTCGTGGCGAAGTGGACTTACGGGCTCTAGCCGCCCAATTAAAAGCGAAAGGCAAAGACGTCTATTATCCTTATATGAAAGATCTTCGTCAGCGTTCTTTTGAAGAGGATGGCTTTGTTCTGATCGACGACGAAAAGGAGTTAGCCATGACTTCGTATGGTTTTCGTCAGCCAGCCCAGGGGAAAACCGTGGCTGCTGAGAATGAGCTCGACTTGATTGTTATTCCTGCCTTAGCTGTCACCCGGCAGGGGCATCGCTTGGGTTATGGGGCTGGGTATTACGATCGTCAGTTGAGTAAATATCAAAAAGCTCTGCGCGTTATTGTCGCGTACAGCTTCCAGATCGTTGAGCAGTTGCCCGTAGAACCTCATGACTGTGCCGCTCATCATGTCATTACCAACAGTGCGTTCTGGGCAGTTGGTCCCAGCGCTTCCATTGTTTAGCGCCAAACTCAAGCCTGGTTGTATTTTTCCTCGGAATGCGTCAAGCCCGCGGTTCGGGGAAATGGCTAGAACTCAAGCTCTTCTTTACTCTAGAGTTATTCTTTATTCGACAGATCACCTGGCGTTCGCTGCTTGGCTCGCCGGGCATGACAAGCGACTGTATCTTTGCAGCGTCCGTAGAGTTCGTGGCGATGATGGGTGATTGTGAAATCGAACTTGGCCGCAATTCGTTCTTGCAGCTCTTCGATTAAAGGCTCTTCAAATTCAATGATGATGCCGCAGGTTTCGCAGATCAGATGATCGTGATGTGAGGTATCGTCTGCAATTTCGTAGCGAGCTGCGCCATCTCCAAAATGCAGTTCGTTGGCAATCCCACCCTCCGAAAGCATTTTCATCGTGCGGTACACGGTAGCGTACCCAACTCTCGGATCGATGGCCCTGACTTTTTCCAAAAGGTCGTCGATGGTGCAGTGGGCTTCGGAGTCGAAGAATGTATTGACGATCAGTCGTCGTTGCTCGGTCGTTCGTAAACCCTTTTCGTTCATGTAGGTATCGAGAGTCTTGCGAAGACGATCGAGATCTGGAGCTTTTGGGGGTTCGCCGACGGGAGCGTTTGTAGCTTGACTATCTGACACGCTGTAGGTTTTCCGCAGATTGGCCGGTGAAGCAACACTAGGGCCGTGAAATATTAAAAATATTAGTCAATT
>JAKVCH010000321.1 GCA_022447485.1 Polyangiaceae bacterium
AACTCGGAATGATGGATCCTCTGCGACCATTTTGCCGATAGCGTTCGACATTTTTTCACTACCAGCCTTATCTTTGGCCGCTACAGCGATTGAGATGACTGGCTCAGGGAAGACCATTGGCTCAAGAGTGGCTGGGTTCTTCACATCGCAGAGCGTGTGACCAGTCTGGACGTTCTTGAGTCCGACCAAAGCGACGATATCGCCAGCTTGGGCGGTCTCAATGATGTTGCGGTCGTTGGCGTGCATTTCGACCATACGTCCAACGCGCTCTGTTTTGCCAGTCGCGGTATTTAGCACGGTATCGCCCTTATTGAGTCGACCCGAATAGATACGCGTGAAGGTCAGAGAACCGAAACGGTCATCCATGATCTTGAACGCCAAGGCTCGGAAGGGAGCTTCAGGATCGACTCGCGCGAATTCGCCAGTCTCATTACCCTCGAGGTCCACCTCAGGCTGGGGAGGAACCTCTGTTGGACTCGGCAGGAAGTCAACGACAGCGTTCAGAAGGTTCTGCACGCCCTTATTCTTGAATGCTGAACCACAGAAGGTGGGGAAGAAGTCGAGGTTAATTGTGCCCTTGCGGATACATTTCTTGATCTCTTCTGCTGATGGCTCTTCACCCTCAAGGTACTTCTCCATCAGATCGTCGTCTTGCTCGACGGCTGTTTCGATCAGCTCCGCCCGGTATTTCTCGACGTCATCCTTCATATCCTCAGGGACGTCCTTGACCTCGTAGTTCTCGGGCTGACCGGAGTCATCCCAAACGTAGGCTTTACGCTCGAGGAGGTCGACGATGCCGCAGAAGTCACCTTCAATACCGATAGGTAGAACCATCACCAATGGCTTAGCGCCGAGCACGTTTTTGATCTGATCGACGACTCGGTAGAAGTCGGCACCCAGTCGATCTAACTTGTTGACGTAGATAATACGAGCAACTTTACTTTCGTTTGCGTAGCGCCAGTTGGTCTCAGACTGCGGCTCCACGCCGCCGGAGCCACAGAATACGCCTACACCACCATCGAGAACCTTGAGTGAGCGATAAACTTCGATTGTGAAGTCGACGTGTCCAGGAGTATCGATGATATTGAATTGGTGATCGTCCCAAAAGCAGGTGGTAGCGGCGGACTGAATCGTGATTCCACGCTCCTGCTCCTGGTCCATAAAGTCGGTCGTCGCAGCACCGTCATGTACTTCGCCGATCTTGTGAATCTTACCTGTGAGCTTGAGGATACGCTCGGTTGTGGTGGTTTTTCCCGCATCCACGTGGGCGAAGATGCCGATATTTCGGTACTTGCTAAGGTCTGTCATGACGATCGCGTTTTATGAAAGGGGGCCCTCCTTGGGCCACTGTTTTCTGAACCCCTTCTATTCTTTTGACGCTAGAATTCGCATTCGAAAAAATTAGAAGGTGGGCGGGTGTAATCGGCTTTGGGGAAAGAGTCGAGGTTTGAGCCGAATTAATTCACAGAAAAGCAATTTTAGCTGGAGCCAGAGGGCGCAGCTGACCACTTCAACGTAAAATTGGAGCCGCCACGGTCGTTTCCTCCATTAGATGGACGGAAAGGGTAAGCATGTACGGATTAGTCAATAAAGCGATTGAGGAGCTGGTCTCAGAGAGATTTGGAAAAGCTGCTTGGGAAAAGGTCTTAAAAGTGTCAGGCATCGAGGAAGACGGCTTTGTCAGTAATCAGCCCTACGATGACGCGGTAACTTATAAATTGGTGGAGGCAGCGGTAGAGATCCTGGGCTTGTCCAGCGAGGAGGTGCTCAAAGCGTTTGGTGAACACTGGGTTTTGCAGACAGCTACGAAAGGCTACGGTCCCATGCTCGATGCCGCGGGCTCCAACCTCGTTGAGTTTCTAAATAACCTTCCGGGTTTACATACCCGGGTTGCGTTAATCTTTCCCGAGCTAAAGCCCCCACGATTCGACGTGACGCACTTGGGCGAGGGAGAACTCACTTTGCACTATTGGTCCGATCGACCGGGCCTTGATAGCATGGTGAAGGGTTTGATGATCGGTTTAGGTAAACGCTTCAACCAACAAGTCGAGGTTGTCCAAACAGTCTTTCAGGACGAAGAGCACGATCACGCAGAATTTTTGGTTAAGTACGCGGCTTAGTCGCTGGTTGTTGTGTTGCGATGACCGAACCTGCTGCGTTGACCATCAAGGAGATTAGTTTACTTTTTCCGTTTGCGTTGCTTTTTAACGCCGCTGATGAGCTTTGTTTTCTCGGGCCGTCCTTTTCGAAGCTTTTTCCTGAGGTCAAAGAAGGCACGCCTCTTGAAGCTGTCGTGCGCATGTATCGACCCCAGGCTGGTCCCTGTACGCGTTCGTTATTGTTGAGTGTGCAATCTGAGCTTGTAATTTTGGAACCGGCTTTTGAAGTCCCAAAACGAATTCTTCTGAGAGGTCAAATTGTCCACGTGAATCATGGTGCGAGGGATGATATCCTGGTTTGTTGCACACCTTGGCTGACGTCTGCCCGAGCCGTGCTGGATGCCAATTTAAGCTTTGGAGACTTCGCCTTACATGATCCCGTGCTCGAGTTTTTACAATTAATGCAGGCCTCTGAGATGTCGCTGCAAGATGCAAAAGACCTCGCCTCCAAGTTAAAAAGCAAAGCTCAAAGCGCCCGCGCGGCTCAAGAGACTGCCGTGGCGGCAAATCGGGCAAAGAGCAATTTTCTGGCCACAATGAGCCATGAAATCCGAACTCCGATGAACGGGGTGCTGGGCTTCCTGGAATTACTATCCTCAAGCCGTCTGGATACGGAACAACAGGAATATGTTCGGGTGGCTTTCGAATCGGGCAGAGCCTTGCTCGATATCGTGAACGATATTCTTGATTATTCGAAGATTGAAGCAGACCGACTGGAGTTAGAGACGGCGGTTTTTGAACTCACAGGTCTATTGAAGAGTGTTATTCAGTTGATGGAGGAAAGAGCCGCGCTGGTTGGCATTCAGTTGAAGCTGGACGTCGCGCAAGAGCTCCCGCTATCCGTGCAGGGAGATAGCGCACGGTTGCGGCAGGTGCTGGTGAATCTTCTAGGAAATGCACTGAAGTTTACGCCTCCGGGTGGGCGGGTAAAGCTCAAGGTGGGCGCTGTGGCCCTACCTGGCATGAGTATGACTGATCAACATTGGATTGAATTTGCTATTCGAGACACCGGAGTAGGCATCAACGAAGAGCGAATCCCTGACCTATTCGAACCATTCACTCAGGCGGATGCCTCGACCACCCGCCGCTACGGCGGAACTGGGCTTGGTTTAGCCATTTCCCAACGCTTGGTCGTTGCGATGGGTGGAGATATTAAGTGCACTAGTGTGGTTGGTGAAGGCTCCACCTTTAGCTTCGTTCTCCCTTTTTTAAGCTTCAAGGGTACCCAAGGCGAGGAGTCCGGTCCAGCGATCACGCCCTCGCCATCGACTGCACAGCGGCCCTTCTTGCGTGTGCTGTTGGCCGAAGATAATTTAGTGAATCAAAAGTTAGCCTTTCGGTTACTGTCGGACTTGAATTGCGAAGTCGACCTGGCGAATAATGGGCGAGAGGCGTTGGAGTGCCTTCAGATGAAAAGCTTTGATCTCTTGTTTATGGATGTGCAGATGCCCATTATGGATGGTTTCGAAGCAACTGAGGCTATCAGGAGAATCGAGCGGGAAGACTCGAAACCGCGGCTCCCAATTATCGCTCTAACGGCAGATGCTGTCCCCACGCAGAGGGAGAAAAGTATCGCTGTTGGGATGGATGGTTATGTGACTAAGCCGATTTTGAGAAGAGATTTAGAAGCTGCTCTCAATCGAATTTACCTGAGGTTTTTCTAGTTTGGTACTTTTAGTTACTAAGCTTACGTGTAGTAAAAGCACTACAAATTGTTTCTCGAAGGCCGTATAACCTAGTTATGGGACAGGTTCTGGTAGATTATGAGGGTGGGGTGTGCGTGGTACAGCCACCGGAGCGCGTTGACGTGAGTAATGCCGCTCATCTGCTCGAGGTGATCCAACAAGAGGTGGCCTCTGGACATCGGGCGATTCTAGTGGATTTAGGTCGGACAGATACCCTCGATTCGACTGCCCTTGGAGCGCTGGTTCAAGCTTATAAGTGGCTACAGACAGGAAATGGTTCACTTGCGCTAGTCGCTGTGGGTGAGCCTGTGCGGCGCGTGCTTTCGCTGACTCGTTTGGACGATGTCTTTACTCTCTACGCCGAGCGTAGCGAAGCCGTGGCAGCGATGGGTCAAAATTCAGTTGCGTAGTGTCGCTAGCTGTTGGCTAGCTAGCAGAATCTGAGCCGTGACCAACGTGCGTGCTTCCAGACTATATCGCTCAGCGAAGGCTTTTACGCACTAATTGATGCGGTGGTTGAACAGTTAGTTGCGAGAGGAGTTGTAGCGTGAACCGCACGAAACGGGCACGATGGTAGTATGAGCATGAGTTTCAATCGTCCTCCCCGGGGTTCGGAACGAACCTGGGAGAAACAGACCACACCCACTGGTGAGTTTCG
>JAKVCH010000322.1 GCA_022447485.1 Polyangiaceae bacterium
CATGCATTTTGCTGCTCACCAAGGCGATACGGGCGTCGGGACTCAGCTGGCGGAGCAGACGAGTGATCAATAAGTAATGACCTATATGGTTGGTGAAAAATTGAGCCTCGTAACCATGATAGGTTTGAAGCTGGGGAAGGGCCATGATGCCGGCGTTGGCAACAATGCCGTCTAGGCTGAGTGACGAATACTTTTCGAGGAAGCCTTTGATGCTTCGGACCTTGCTCAGGTCGAGAGTCGTGGGCTCAATATCTCCCGAGAACTCGGCTGTGGCGTGTTTGATCCGTTCCTCATCCCGGCCAGCAGCAACGACTCGCGCCCCTGCGTTAGCCAGACAGCGAACTGTCTCTTTGCCGATGCCTGAGCTCGGCCCAGTGACTAAATAAGTCTTCCCGGTCAGATCAATATTCGCCATGACTTCCTCAGAGCTGGTAGATGCTCCCAGGCCGTTGGGTCCTTTGGGTGTCAAGCGTGTGACGAGCGACATGGTCCGACATTACTCCGCGTTTTGTGGAAATTCTAGAAGTCTTCGGCCGCTCCCTGCACGATTCGAGGCTGAGCCGGTTCGCCTTCGCTGTTGCTCAAGGGAACAACTGAAAAGAATGCAGTCTTCCCGAGGAGTGCTAGACCGAGGGTTGTCAGCGATTTTCGCGCCTGCACTCGGATAATTGGCTATGGATAGTTCTTCGATTCTTCGTCCCTTCCTTTACGGGATTCCGATCTTCCCGCTCCCGAAGATCGTATTTTTCCCTCATACTACTTTACCCCTGCATGTCTTCGAAGAGCGCTACCGGGTTCTGGTCGAGGACGCTTTGAAGCAGGGGTTGCCGATCGCGATGGCGCGCCTGCAAGAAAATCGAGAGCCTAATTTTGATGAGCGCCGGCCTCCGGTTCATCAAGTCGCGGGTGCAGGTTTCATCAAGGAGTATCGGCGTCTACCGGATGGCCGGTTTTTATTGGAGCTCTATGGTGCAGGCCGAGTGCGCCTTGAAGAAGAACTACCCCTGGAGCGCCCCTATCGTCGTTTTCGAAGTAGTCTTGTCACGGAGACCCTCGAAAATGAATCGAGCGCCCAAGAGAAAGTTTCCATGCTGAAGAATTTACTTCTGGGTTTTGGGGTGAAGGGAGCTGATGTTGCGCGGGAGTTGTTGAATGAATTTGGCCCCGATACGCCGCTGAGTGCCGTGGCAGATGTTTGTGCAGGAGCGACTCTCGCCGACGCCGATGCGCGTCAAGCCTTTCTTGAAGAAGTAGATGTCCACCGTCGATTAGATAGCGTCACTGCTCACTTGACCGATCTGTGGGCAGATATTCTTGAGGCGAGCTCCGACCTGCGCGAGCGTCAGGAACTGAACTAGAGCTGCTGCCTGGCTCTTCCGGTGACGATAGGGCTCGACAAAGAGGGCGTAGCTGGTTGTTGAGGCTTTGGGCGACCTTGGGGTCCTGTGCCCGACGGTCGATCTCCTTTTTTGCCTGCATATGGAGATAGGTAGGCGCGTGGGGGGAATCAGAGGGGGTCGAGAGATGGTAAAGCAGAGGGCGAGCAGCCTTTGATGGACTCGGAAAGAGGAGTCGCATCAATGGTCCGAGAAAGGGCCGTACCCAGGTTGGAGCCTCCCGTGCGATATTTGAATTGATGGGTCCGGGACAAAGTGTGTGAATACTCCATTCCGGATGGTCAGGGGCGAAGCTGTGCACCCAAGCCAAAAATAGAAGTTTACTGTAGCCATACCAGCGGATGCCATCACGCATTCCGAAATCGGGAACGTCGAGGAGTCCCGGAGGCGAGAAATCAGGTGAAGAACGGTGGGCCTCTGAAGAGGTCACGAGAACCTGAGGTAAAGCGCCATCTTGCCGCTGTACTAAAGCCTGGGCATCGTAGAGCCCCTCCATGAGCAGAATATTGGCGGCGCAATGCACTGCAAACATTTCCTCGAGGCCTTGAGGCGTTCTTCGTTTGCTTTGCGCCATGAGCCCCGCATTGAGGACAATAGAATTCAGGGCAGGGCCTTGGGAGAGCAGGGTAATGAGCTGGTTGACTTGCTGAAGGTCGGACAGGTCGCAGCTGAGAGCGACACAAGGAGCCTGACTGATTTCCGAGAGTTCTTTTGCTAGGCTGAGGGGGGATTGACGGCTAATCAGCGTTAATTGGGCTCCTTGGAGCGCTAGCTGCCGGGCCAAGGCTGCTCCCAATCCACTCCGGGCTCCTGTGATAGCGATATGCACGCCAGCAAGGTTGATAGTAGGGTCCGGATCAGGAATATCCTGAGAGGCTCGAAATAAGTCCCGGAGAGCTGTCCATGTGGCGGCCCATGGCGATTGATGCTTCGTAAATGCCTGCACTTTCTTAGAAGCCATAGGTGCTCAAATAGGCTTGTAGCTCGACTTTGATATCGTTGGGCGTGAGCCCAAAATCAGTGAGCGAATAATGATGCTGTCCGAAACGTCCTTTGCGAGAGTGACGTAGTTCGTTTTCGAGAGCTTGCTGGGAGTTTTCGTCGATAGACCAATGCAGCTTTTCGTGGAGCATTTTTAGCTCTCGTTGGGGGTCTTCTACGAGATCTTCGTAGCGTAAATCGATGAATCGATCGGGAGACCTCCGGCGGGTTTCTAAGGTCCTCTCTGTGAGACGACGAATCTTTTTTAACCAATGACGGCCGACCTCATGGGCATTCACTTGATTGGAAAATACAGCTTGGCCGTGACAGACCATGCTACAAAATGATGCGACGGTTGCCTCAGGGTTCCGATGGGTTTGGATGATGCGCAATTCGGGCATGGCAGCAATCGCGGTTTCTAACCATTCCATATGATGGGGGCTTTTCAGAATCCAGTGCTTTGCTGCGGGGGTTCGTGCCTGCATCAACTTCAGCACTTTGACCATATAGTCATAGGCTGGCTTTTGGTCTTGAGCCTCTAACCATGCAGCATAGCTAGGCACTCGCATAATGGCCTCACCCGTTTGACTCATGAACGAGAGTTCGAGGAGCAAAACTTCTTCTTCGACCGAATCTGCCTCGATCGGGTGAATCGCAAAAAATTGAGGGGCGATAAGCTGCAGTCCCTTCTCTGCCTGGCGAGCGAGTTTTTTGCGCCTTTTATTTTCCGGGTCTCTGGGAAGAGGGCCAGGGTTGAGAACTTCCCAAGACGGCAGGGAGCGAGTGTGCGGATGAGAAGCGAGCAAGCGATGTAAAAGCGTGGTTCCTGTTCGCTGAAGTCCTGCGATCATGACCGGGGGCAGTAGTTCGGTCTGGCTGAGCTCAGGTTTTTTCTTGAACTCCTCCTCAAGACGGAGGCGATTTGCCAGTAGGTCCGTGATTCTTTTCTTTTGAATCAGTCGGCCCGCAGGGGTCAAGCGTGCCTCTTCATGCAGACTTTCCAGAAGCTTATCTAAGGCAGGCAGGAAGAATTCATCTCCCAAGTCCTTTAATCCTGTCTTTCTGCGAGCGGCATCGATCAGTGCGCCGGACGTTAAGCGCCTGGCGGGCAAAATACTCAGAGCTCCGTTGGTCAGGCGTAGGGCAAGGGGAGCTCTGGTCTGTTGCCCCCAACAGGCATCCGTCGAAAGAGTCGGGAGGCGGATATCGCTCGAAAGAGCCGTGGTTGTTTTGGAGTTCATACTCAGGACTCAATTCACATATTCAGAGAGTTGGTTCCAGGGCAC
Source organism: Polyangiaceae bacterium (assembly GCA_022447485.1). Classification (GTDB taxonomy): domain Bacteria; phylum Myxococcota_A; class Polyangia; order Polyangiales; family Polyangiaceae; genus NIC37A-2. The sequence continues at coordinate 3,665 of JAKVCH010000322.1, forward strand.
GACCTGGGGCTCTGGGGCAGGATGCTCTTCGGCGGAAACCCAGCGAAAGCTCATCGTTCCTTCTTGGTGGCCTGTTGTCTCAATCCAATTCGGATGTCCAGGATCACGATGAGCAACAATAATGGTGACGTGGCTGTCGTCGTCTAGCTGCGCATCAGCCTTATTGATATGAATTCGATGGTACCGGTAGTCGAGGGATTCGAGCCAATAATTATTGAGCTGAAAGTTCCAGTGCTCACAGCGAGGAATACGGGCGCGTATCACCAGTGCCTCATCAGGCTTCAAAGCCCAGTAGCTGTGGTAGTAGCGAATATTGGGGTCTCCTCCTGCTTGATTCGACTTCTCGACATCGAATAGAGGGAGTTCATTTGCATGTTTCTTCCAGTCGTTGGCCCACTTGGCGAAGAGTAGGGAAGCGCCTGCAACGAGGGTGCTTGCTTGTTTCAGTCCGTCATCCAACTTTTCGGCGCTCAGAAATTCGCGAGGTGGCGCCTCATCGATGACTTCAATTTCGAGTTCAGCAGGGTTTTCCTTCGTCCTGTCGAGGAATGTCTGACGTACGATGAGTGTGCCTGTTTCCTCGGTCATGGGAAGCCAATTGGCGTCGGGCTCAGCGGCTCGAGGATCTTGGGCGCTGATAATCAGTTCAAATTCGCCGGTTTCGTCAATTTGGAGTTCGGAGGCTTCAACATAGCCCGTCGGTGGCATGCCCCGTCCTTGCCCGTAGTGACCAATTTGTGTCCCAAAACCCAGGTAGTGGACAGTGCCGCGTCGACCACTGATTTTGTAGGTGAGGCGACCATCAAGGCTGGCATGGAGGTAGTGATTGTCCGGGT
>JAKVCH010000323.1 GCA_022447485.1 Polyangiaceae bacterium
CTCGCCATTCTGGGAATAGAGAATTCATCAGATTCACCCTAAAAGTTCTTACTCTCTTCCTCTTTAATGGCTGCGCTTTATTTTCTCCTCGGGCTCTTACCCCGGTGCGCACCGCCACAAGCGCCCCCAATCAAGTCACGACTTATCTGCAAATTGAGGAGCGGGGAGAAGGAGTCGAAGGGCTCGACAAGAATGATTTTTCTCTGAAAGAAAACTCTATTCCACTCGATGGCGCGGACCAAAAGCTTCGCTTGCTACCCCTCGATAACTATGCGGAAGCACACACGACGCTTCTGGTGGACATCGGAGCCTCCCCCACCCAAAAAACCCTTGATCGAGTGATAGATGCAACCACCCAGTTCATCGTAGCGGTCAGCCAGAGCCAACCGATCTCTGTCTGGACCTTTGATGGCTCGGAAGATATTCGGTTCGTTCATCAATTCGGACGCGTGCCCAAAGACCAAATTCCAAAAGACGACCTAATTCGGAAGAAGCTCAACTTCAAACTAAGTGAAGATACTTCCCGGGATTTGAATTCAGCTCTTATCGCCGGACATGCCCTAGCTATCGCAGAGCTGAAGCGCTCATCAAAGCCATTCCCTTCAGGCTCTCTCGCAGTATTCACTCGAGGCCCAGACCTCGCTGGTCGAAAAACAACCAATGCGGTCTACCAAGAACTGACCAACTCGCCGATCAACCTGATCGCTGTCGCTCCCTCTGACTCTCAGATCGAAGTGCTCGATCTCGCCGGACGAGATAAAACCCTTACTTTTGATGAAGCGACAAAAATCGCACCTCAAGCGGCAGAGCTGGGCCAGTGGATTCGCAACGCTTGGTATAAGCAATATTTGCTGAGCTACTGCTCACCGGCACGGGCAGGTCAACGCAACCTTGAGATTGTCGCTCATTATCGTGATCGAGCAGGGAAGCCTCGCAGCGTGAAAGGCACAACCGAATTTAGCGCGAATGGCTTTCAAGCCGGTTGCGACGAGCAGCACCTTCCAAAAATTCATCTAGTTCAGCAGCCTGCTGACCAGACAAAGGCCTCCTCAGCGGCACCCAAAAAGCTCCGCGCCCCTCCGCCGAAAAAGAAACAAGCGCCTCGCAAGGAGCCCGAGCAAGAGCAAGAGCAAGAGCAAGAGCAAGAGCAAGAGCAAGAGCAAGAGCTAGTCGCCCCACCATCCGGCCAAGGCTATGAGTAGGCAAAGCTACCTACGCGACCACCAAGCCTGATTGAAGGGCTGAGTATTGACGATAGCATTGAGCCGGCCGCGCGACCGATAGGCCTCATCAAACTACGCTTCGTTTTAGCTACAGGCTTTCCCTGGGAGGACCGTTCAGTGGCTCCATGATACCAGAGGTGAAAACCACGCCTGAAGAAGTCGACCACCCTTCCCGAGAAGAGGGACGTCCGTCAGGCGTGCACGAGAAAAGAGCAGATGCTTGTCTCCCTGCAAACACTCAGAACTCGCTGCCCGCCCGAGAATCGCTCCCAGCAACCGGTCAAATAACCGAAGCCGAGAGACGTGTCCTCGTCGTCGACGATGACCCTCAGATCATCCGCGCGCTTCAACGTATTCTCCAACCGAAGCTCGATAGAGTCGAAACGGCTCAATCAAAAAGCGAAGCACTGCTTGAGCTCCAAAAGCGACGTTACGATGCCGTAATCAGTGATATTTCGATGCCTGGAGACGATGGCTTCTCTCTACTTCAAGCAATCAAACGACAATCTCCCCTGCTTCCCGTCATACTTCTTACGGGCACCCCTTCCGTCACCACTGCGGCCAAGGCCCTGGAAACCGGAGCGTTCCGCTATGTGACGAAACCTGTCAACCCTAGAGACCTGATCGCCGTAGTCGAGAACGCCATTCAGATCCATCGCCTGGCCTTAGTCAAACAAGAGGCGGCTTTACTCCTGGGAAATGGCCAAGACGATCGACGTACACAAGATCGCCAAGATGGCTACAACCGTTGCTTGCAAACTCTTTGGGTCGCCTTTCAGCCAATTGTGATTCTGAAAGAGAAGCGAATCTTTGGATTTGAGGCACTGATGCGCAGTGAAGAAGCGGCTATGCCTCATCCGGGAGCAGTCCTTGATGCCGCAGAGAAGCTGAATCGTCTCGAAGAACTCGGAAGAACTGTGCGCAGGCGAGCGGCAGAGTCCATCTCGACAGCCTCTGAAAAACATGCGTACTTCGTCAATCTCCACGTACGCGACTTGCTCGACGAAAACCTATTACAGCAATCGTCTTCTCTCGCTCCCTATGCTCATCGAGTTGTTTTGGAGATTACGGAGCGAGCAAGTATGGCCGAAGTACCCGACGCTCATCGTCGCATTGGTATGCTGAGGGAGATGGGCTTCCGCATCGCTGTGGATGATCTCGGCGCTGGCTACGCGGGGTTGACCAGTTTTGCGCTTTTAGAACCGGAATTTGTTAAACTAGATATGGCCTTGGTTCGGGATGTCCACCAAAGCAGAGTCAAACAGAAAGTCGTCCGCTCGATGATCGAGCTTGCCCACGATATGGGCATGGAGGTTGTCGGCGAGGGCATTGAATGTCCAGAAGAAGGCGAAGCAATGACAGAGCTCGGCTGTGACTACCTGCAGGGCTACCTCTATGCGCGCCCAGGCAAACCATTCCCAGACGTCGACTGGTAAGGTCCTCACCTCTACAAAAAGCAAAACATATCGATGAGGAATACCCCCGAAACACCTTGGTTTTGGCAGAAGGGCAGGATGCTGGCGCTCCTACAAGATCCTCCTTCGACGGATATTCTTAACTATCTCCCGTCTTCGAAGGGGCTCCAGCGAAATAGCCCGGAGAGAGAAGGGGAAATTCAGGCTGTGACAACCCGCCGCCGGGGGCGAACCCCTGCACGACATTGGCCATTTTCTCTCGAGATAATTCTGTCGAGGGAGCAGGGCGAGCGCCTGGCTGAGCAACTGACTCCAAATGCAAGGTTTGCGTAGGAAAGGCGAACTCCACCTTGAGCTCTTGGGCAAGGCGCAGGACTTCTAAGTAGACGTTATGGCGTTGTTGGAGTTCTTCCGACCAAGAGCCGACCTTAAAGAAGATGTAAAACATAACATCTAAGCTGTGGGCGCCGAAGCCAGACATATGAATCTCGTAATAGTCTTTCCTTGTATATGGATTCGCCGCGACGATAGCCCGCAAGCCTTCAACGAAGGCTTCCATTTGTGTCGGCGTCGTGCCGTAAGTTAAATTGAACACCGTGTAGGTGCGACGGTACTCGCGCAATCCAAGGTTATCGATCGACGCCTCCGTAAAGTGGGCATTCGGAATAGTGACGAGAGAATTGTAAAACGTGCGCACCCGAGTCGAACGAAAACCGACTTCTTCGACAATACCCTCCACGTCACTCACCTTGACCCAATCGCCAATTTGGAAGGGCCGATCGATAAAGATCATCAAACTCCCAAAGAAATTTGCAACGGTGTCCTTGGCAGCCAGGGCAACCGCAACACCGCCAATACCGAGCCCTGCCAAAAGAGAGCCCACATCAACATCGAGGTTCTGTAAGAGGAAAAGCAAACCAGCCGTGGCTACGACAATCTTCAAAGCCTTTCTCACAAGAGGAACTAATTGATCGTCTAGTTTAGAGTCTGTCGATGCAGCTCGCAGCGCCATCCGATCTGCGAGCACATCCACCATCCGATAGACGGAAAGCACAACCGAGATGATCACCATTGCTCGTACCGCCACAGAGAGCACCTTTGCCGTCGTAAATGGCAGCTCTAGCTGGGGGTAGAGAAAAGCTAAGACGACCGCCATCAGGATGGTTGATCCGGGTCCAGCAAATACGTCGACAATGTGAACAACCGAATTGACGCCCAACCTTCGAGCCAACGGGGCAAGGCGGCGTCGGAGGATGAACTGTAGTACCTTTCGTAGAACAACGCCTAAAAGTAAAATCCCAGAGAGCGAAAAGAGCTGCCACAGCTCGATCCCGAAGACGTTATTTCGCAGCCAGCTGGGAAAAGTTGAAATTGTTTTTGCAGAAAATAGTGTTCCTTTTGATTGAAGATAGGCCACTCGATCTAAAGCCGACTTCGTTAGCTGCCACTCACCATCTGCATCTCTGGCAAGCTGAATCCGAGGTAACACAGGATCGATGGCAAGAGACGGCGTTCCAGTGAGCGGATTCGTCCAGGTTGGGTCATCGCTATAAGACGCGGGAACGACCCGGAAGGCCCGCGCATCCAAGAGATGTTTTACGCCCTCCACTAACTCCTGAACGCGTCGCGGGCTCCGTCCTTCTTTTGCTGCACAGAGGCTAGCTTGCTCTGGATCATAGGAATCAGCTTGAAGAAAATAAAAGGTATTATGCAGAGCACGGCGAGGTGTTGAGCAATCGGAAAGCGGAATCTTCGACCGAAGGTTTTCCCCTGACTCCCCTTCCTCCTGAGCAAACACGCTCGACGTCAGCAGGGACAGGCAAGCCAAAATGAACACGGCGCGCAGGAGCCTTCTGAATTG
>JAKVCH010000324.1 GCA_022447485.1 Polyangiaceae bacterium
CCGTCAGTGCAGCTCGCTTACCGAATAGCTGACGAGAATTACGTCTTAGCCTCTTTCGAGTCTTTCCCAGCAAAAGAAGACAACCTATTGCTATCAATGTGGGCGCAGCTCTCAAAAACCATCGCGGGGCACGCTGAGCTCCCCAACGCGCCCAATTACGCAACGACCATCTCGGATGCGAGACGGATGTTCCTGTTTTTTTGCTGCTCGTTGGTTCAACTGGCAACTTCAACCACCGCTCGGCCCCCAGAAACGATCACAAAAAATGCTCACCGCAGCTCTGACACTCAAGTGGTTATAGCCGTCGGCACGGGGTGATCGAATCGGCGCTAGGACGTGCTTCGCGCGACTCATGACCTCGGGTGCTAGGCCCCAACCAGTGCCAAAGCAAAGCAAAACATTATTTTCTTGCTTTTTTAGGGCATCTTTTGCGTCGGCATGACTTATGGCATTGGGGTGCTCCTGAGCTGTAGTTGCCCATACTTCGCAGGACAAACCCTCTACAGCCAGTACCTCATCCAAACTTTCCACAACTCGAACAGTAGATAATGGTTCGACCCGATCAGGTATTCTGTCACCACCAGAGCCTTGGGTCCAATGCCCGACTATCCGCTCAACCAAAGCTCGTTGAGCAGAATTCGGGTGCACCACATAAAACCTCTCAATACCGTAGGTAAAAAGCGAACGCGCGATATCGTGAATGTCGAGATTCGTGACCGAGGTCATCACCGTACGACCTTGGCGATCAAGCACAGGATAATGAACCAACGCAACAGCTGCTGAACGATGCCCTTTCGTCATCGAAGCCATCATTGGCGGACCTTGCCGGGCGCGCTGGAAGCCGATGAATGATTGTGCAAATCAGGCCGAGCCTCTTGAGTTCGTCGGACTGACTCCTCCCGGCGATAAGCCTGTATTTTTTGATGATCTCCTGAGCGTAAGATATCAGGCACCTTCGATCCACGCCACTCAAGCGGTCGGGTATATTGAGGGTATTCAAGCCCGCCAAGGAGCTCATCGCTGAACGACTCCTCGACGACTGATTCGTGATTCCCCAGAACACCAGGACGAAAACGAAGAGCGGCTTCAATAACGGCCATGGCCGGAATTTCTCCACCGGTTAGCACAAAATCTCCCATGGAAATCTCTCCGTCAACCGCATCGCGCACCCGATGGTCAAAGCCTTCATAACGACCACATACCAATACTAAGCGGTCGTAGCGTGATAAATTTTCCGAAAGACTTGCTGTGAGGGGCTTTCCTTGAGGGCTCATCAAAACTCGATGGGCCCGCCCGCCTAACTTTTCCTCACAGGCCTCAATGGCGGGCACAACAGAATCGACACGCAGGACCATACCTGACCCTCCACCATAAGGAGTGTCATCGACACTTTGATGCTTTCCAAAGCCGAACTCGCGCAGATCTTGCAGCTCCACCTGCAGCTGCTGATTCTTTCGCGCCTTGCCCACGAAGCTGATCTCCAAGAAATCACGAAAGATATCGGGAAAGAGGGTCACAACACCCACCCGAAAGCTCTGTCCATCGCTCATTCGATCACGCCCTCTAAGTTAGAGAGTATCACCAGGCCACCTTTCACATCGACGTCATCAATCCACGCCGGGACCATCGGTAACTCAACCTCTTCGCCCGTCACTTTTTGTATTACTAGCGTGTCAACACTCGGGTCAGGACGTACATCGACCACCCTGCCCCAGGGCTGATCATCATAACGAACCTGGCAGCCAATCACGTCGACCAAGTAGTATTCGTCATCCTCAATCGGTAACGACTTCCGGCTCACCCAGACCTTGGAATCTCGTAGACCCTCGGCCGCATCCTTCGAATCGACGCCGGCCAAAGCTAGGATGACGCCTTTCGCTCCGCCGCCACGTGCAGTCTCTATCTTGTACCGCGCCGCCGGCTTCTGCGGGGCCTGCAACACGACGCTTTCGACAAAGTCAAAAAGGACACTTTCCCGGTGATAAAGCCTTAGTTTGAGCTCACCCCTCACGCCATGGGGCTTGGAGATGGTGCCAACCTCTAAATGGGTGGTACGCGGATCTTTCATCTCGTCTTTGAGGCTAGAATCATTCTACCGAGCAAGGCAGGTTTAATCCAAGATCTCTAAACTAGCTCGACAGCCTTGCTTCGCAGCAGCCGCATTCAATAATGACCGAATACTCTGGGCGGTCCGTCCTTCTTTTCCGATAACTTTTCCAATATCGTCCGGAGCCACCCTCAATTCAACGACAACGCCGCGATCCTCGTCAATCTCGTCGACCTCGACCGCATCGGGTTCGTCAACTAAAGCCTCGGCGACGGTCGCCACTAAATGTTTTAAAGACATAAAGAATTCCTATCAGTAGTGAAACACAAAGAAAACGAATTACTGCAGGCTCCAAGAGCTAACCTTGCCCGGACCGGCCTGTGAGTAGCACGACGCCCATACGAGCGCTCGAGTGAGGTCCTCAGCAAACAAATAAAGACCCTGGGCTACCACCGAGGGTCTATTCAGCAATATAGTTAGGAGAAAGCTAGACTCAGCGCGTTATGCCGAAGCCGCTGTCGCTGGCTAACTTGAGGTTCCAGCTCAGCTAGTGGGCTCAGCTTGTGGCCTCAGCTAGCGGGCTCAGCGCTAGCTGACTCTGACTTCGCTGCAGTTTTGACTAGTTTTTCAACGGTTGCTGAAGTCTGAGCACCCACGCTCTTCCAGTAGGCAACACGCGCTAGGTTGAGTTCTAATCCTTTTTCTGCGTTGGGATCGAAGGTACCGACCTTCTCAATGAAGCGGCCATCACGCGGATTACGTTGGTCTGTAACAACCACTCGATAGAAAGGACGCTTTTTTGAACCGTGACGGGCGAGGCGAATATGAACAGCCATATCTAAATCAATCTAAATACAATTTGTGGGGCAAATGCCCTGATAGCAAATATTGACCCGATTCGGTCAATTGGGCCGCGGAACATAGCAGCAATTTATCAAAGCACCAGTCCCAAGTTATGCAATAGGAAACTTAAATGAGGCATCGCCCTCAGGTCAAGCTCCTGTTATACATGCCTCTGTGTCGCAGGCTGAGCTAGATCGAGTCCTCACAGAGATTATCGCACCGTTGATTGAAGCAGATGACGGTGAGCTCTATTCAACGCCCGAAGGCCTACCGATAGTCCGCCTTCACCTGAAGGGTCGTTTTGCGGGCTGCCCTGGTAATCAGATTGTTGAGTCGAAAATTTTGCAGCCGTTGATTCAGGCGGCCTACCCCGAGGCCCAACTCATCGTATCGAGCGGGGCTATTGTTCCAAGCTCAGCAGAAAGAGTAATAGCAAGGAACAATCCAGCCCCCGAAACTGTCTACTGAGTAACCGCGAGAGACGACATAACCTGTCGACAAAACTTGAGAAGCTTCTTGTACGGTTCTAAGGGAAAGAAATAATGATGCGATTTAAAGCGCCCTCCATTGAGATTAAGTCCGCCAACGAAATCGAAGCCATGCGGACCGTCGGGCGCATGGCGGGCGACACCCTTTTCAAGGTAAACGAGATCTTAAAGCCTGGAATCAGTACCGAGGAAATCAATACCTTCGTCCACGAGGAGACCTTACGCTTGGGTGCAACCCCAGCCCCTCTCAACTACAAGGGCTTTCCAAAAAGCGTTTGCACTTCGATAAACGAGGTGGTCTGTCATGGCATACCTTCGCCCGAGCAGCTTCTACGAGATGGAGACATCATTAATGTGGATGTGACGCATATTTTTGAAGGTTTTCATGGCGATACTTCGGCCACATTCTATATCGGAACCCCTTCTGCCGAAGCGAAGAAGGTGACCGAAATAGCTCGGAAGAGCCTAGAACTGGGCATAGCGGAAGTTAAGCCCGGCGGTCGTATCGGTGATATTGGCGCAGCAATTCAAGCCTTTGCTGAACCCCAGGGTGTTTCCGTAGTCAGAGCCTTTGTGGGCCATGGCATTGGACGCACGTTCCACTGCGAACCTCAGGTTTCACACGTAGGAACCCGTGGTCGCGGCCCGCGACTCAGGCCGGGGATGACCTTCACAATCGAGCCCATGATTAACCTCGGCACCGATGAATGCGAAATTTTGGATGATGACTGGACAGCTATCACAGCCGACGAGAAGCTCTCTGCTCAATTTGAACATACGGTTTTGGTTACTGAAGAGGGCTGTGAAATTCTGACCGTGCGCCCAGGGGTGCTCACAAAGAGCGAGTGTTTCCCCGATTACTTCTCTTGAACTAGTCCTTTCGGTTGACGAATTGAGTCGAAGGGGACTAGTTTAGAAACGCCCTCCGGTTGCACTTGCGCAGATTGCGCGTTTCGGTAATTCAGCCGAAGAACTGTAGCACCGGAAAAGACGGTGCAAGATGGCCGCCAAGAAAACAACCAAAAAACGCGCCACTGCCGTGGCTAATCCGACTACTAAAACCCGTGGCGCGAGCAAATCGCGCACACAACCTGCCACAGCGACCAAAAAAGC
>JAKVCH010000325.1 GCA_022447485.1 Polyangiaceae bacterium
GTCTGGCTTGGGAACCAGATATTGTCATGATCCATAAGCTATCCAGCCTCGAGACCTTGGAGGCTCTGGTGAATGCAGTGCTTCAGAAAGAGGCTGTTGCCTTGGTGCGAATGGTTCACGACCACGATATCTATTGTCAAAGAAAGCATCGTTATACTCTGCCTCAGCGCACTATTTGTCAGCGGCCGGCAGGGCTCACCTGCGGTATTCTCTGCGGTGTTCTAAGAAATCGCGATAAACCTTTAGGGTTTGGCTTGGGCGACCCGAGGAGGAAGTTGCGAGAGCTTGCTTTGCATCGGCAATTTCATCTTCTACTCACCGTCAGCGACTTCTTGAAGGCCGAGCTTTGTTTGAATGGTCTTCGTGACGTTGAAATGGCGACAGTTTATCCGCCAACCTTTTTTGCGGAAGCTCCTCGGGCATCCAACTATGCAGAGCCTCGTATTATTTACTCAGGCCAATTATTGCGCGGTAAAGGTGTTGACGTATTACTTCAATCCTTGACGTTTTTACGAACGCCGGGCTACCGCTTGAGTATTCTCGGTGAAGGATCTGCGCGGCCGCGTCTGGAAGCAATGGTGAAGAATCTCGGCCTTCAGGAAAGGGTTTCTTTTTCGGGGCTGTTGCCCCAGAAGAATTGGCCAGTTATTTTGCAACTGCTCGTGTGGGGGTCATGCCCTCGGTTTGGCCGGAGCCTTTTGGCGTGAGTGGAGTGGAGATGATGCATCATGCTTTACCGATGGTGGGACATGATGTCGGCGGGATCTCCGAGTGGTTGCTTGATGGGGAAGTTGGCTACCTCGTACCGCCTTTCCGCCCGAAGTTGTTGGCTGAGAAGTTAGACTTCATCCTGAGTTCTCCCCAGCGAGCTGCTCAAATGGGGCAGCGCGCTCTCACCTGGGCTCGTTCCTTTCCCGATGTTTCTGCCTATGTCGAGCAGGTCGAAGGTCTCCTTTTACGAGCCGTACGTGGAAAAGCTGGCGTTAGGCCAAATTTAGGAGCGAGCCAGCGTTCAATATCGCTTCGGGCTCTGCAGGAGGAGGCCTCGATAGCCGACTTGTCGGAGAATATCGGTTGAGTTGTTGATGGATAAGTGATGGGTGATTTTACAATTTCCGGAACGGCAGAGTTCGAAAAGAGGTTGTCTTTTGCTCTGCAGCAGATTGCCCATGACTGTCGGTCTTCTTTTCCGACGAAAGACTGCGCCCTCGTTTTAGGAGGTGGTTATGGGAGGGGCGAAGGGGGGGTTTTAGAGACCGAGCTGGGAGAGGCTTTTTTTAATGACTTGGATTTGGTGTGGGTGCATCGAGGTTGGCGGTTGTCTTCGCAGGAAAGGCGTGAATTAGAAAAATTAGCTCGACGGCATCAAAATCGCCTCGGAATCGAGGTGGATATTTACCCTTTGGCGCAAAGCCGCATCGCCTACTTGCCGTCGACTCTTTTTTGGTATGAGTTCAGTCATGGTCATCAAGTGATCAGTGGGAGCCCGAGCGTGATGCAGCCATTGGGGAGCCGCTCCCTTCAATCCGTTTCAGCGAATGAGTGGGGGCGAATGTTGATGAATCGTTCGGCGGGTGTTGTCTTTGCCCGTTGGGTCCTGGACGGGAACCCTCCTCTCTTGGCACGTCACGAAGAGCCTCGGGCGTTTATCTGGCGACAGATGATGAAAGCGTGGTTGGCGATGGGAGATATTTGGCTAGCGCGGCAAGAGCTCTATCACCCCCTAGCTTCAGAACGACAAAAACGCCTACAAGCCGTGAGGGCTCCCGCGGGTCTTTCTGCTGAGTATGCTCAGGCATTGGAGTTTAAGCTACGGCCGTCATTGCCATCGCCTACCATGGATTTAGGCGGAGCCCTTTCAAGACTAGCCGAGCGCCTGCATCCTGCTTTGGAGAGGTGTCCCGCCTCCCCGAGGTGCTCGGTGATCGGGCTTTATGCGACAATACGCTACCTTCCGATAAGAAAATGGCTCATGGCGCGTCCCGATATTTATCCTCGAGAACGAGTTCGCTCTGCTTTGATTGCAGAGTTAAAAGGCGACTACCAGGAGCGTTTGCGGCTGGTGGGTGATACCCGCTTATTCGAAAGGCTTTGGGCTCTTCATGGTTGAGCAACCTATACCTATCACCGTGGTGATGCGAAGTTATAATGATGCTTCTCTTTTGCCGCAGACCCTGGGGGCCTTAGCTGCCCAGCAGGGCGTCAATGTCCAATTGGTTGTCTTTGAAAGTGCGAGCACCGATGGTTCAGTGGCTATTTTTGAGCGTCATGTGTATCAGCGGATGGTTCGATTATCCCCCGGGTCCTATCATTCGGCGCTTGTTCTCAATGAAGGTGTGCGTGGTGCCTCAACAGAATTAGTTGCATTCGTGAATAGTGATGCGATTATGATGGATCGAATGGTGCTCTTGCGCTTGGCCAAGGCTCTGCTCGGGCAACCGTCTTTAGCTGGTGTGTTTGCTCGACAAATTCCCCGTCCTGAAGCTTCCGTCATGACGATTCTCGATTATTCAATTGCTTTCGAACATCGTCAGGAATTAGGACGCTTTGCTGATTCACTGAGCCTGGTCTGCAGCATGATCAAGAAGTCCGCTTGGTCAGAGGTGCCTTTCGATGAGCGCCTGACCTATGCAGAAGATGTCGTTTGGTCTCAGCAGGTGAGGGAGAGGGGCTGGACAACTAGATACATTCCAGAGGCTGTTGTTGAGCATAGTCACGAGTACTCGCCTCAAGCCATGTACAGTCGCCAATTTGGAGACTTTGCTGCGCTGGAGATCCTAGCCAATTCCCCTCCGCCTCGGGACCTTTGGAATGGGGTGCTTTGGCCACTTTTTCGGCGATGCGTACGAGATATTTATCGTTTAGTCCGTCTGGGAGAGTTCAGGGCTCTCTGGCGGCTACCTTTCTACCGGTATCCGATGATGGCAGGTCAGTGGAGGGGCAGACTGGCGGGGCGGCGTTTCTTGGACGAGAGGCCTGGGGGGCGGCAGCCAAAACTGTCTCTTTCTGAGGCAAAGCGTCTTATTTAGGGAGAGCTTTTCTGCTTCGAGCGGCTCTTGGGGCTCGGGAGTGCTAGAAATGATTCAGATTTGACTGGTTCGGAGAGCTAGTATCATGAAAGGGGAGGAAGCAGATGCAACGAGATCATTCATTCACTGTTCGTTCATTCAAAAGGCGTCAGGGGTGCAACCCATCCGATACGACTGAGGACCAAAACTTCTTGGCGAGCCGAAGGCGTCTCTTTTCGCGCAGAGGAGCGCTGGGCGCATTTTGCAGTTCAGCCGTCGCTCTGGGCTTGATTTCGTTTTCAGCGGGTAGCCTTTGGGTCGAACCAGCCGAAGCCAAATCTTGTGGAGGTGTTTCCTTACCCGACACTGTGGATAAGAATGGGAAAACCCTGCGTCTCAACGGCATCGGCATTCGAGAATGGGGTTTTATTAAACTCGACCTTTATGTTGCAGGGCTTTATGTTGAGCGCACTTCGAATGATCCGAAAGTCCTATTGAAGAGTGACCAAATTCGGCAGATGTCGTTGCGTCTTGTTCGCGATATTGATGCTCAGAAAATGAATAACGCACTGGATAACGGTTTTAAGAAGAATGCTCCTTCTCGTTATGAATCACTGAAGCCGCGCATTGAACGCTTTCGAGCGGCAGTGCCCGATTTGAAGTCGGGGCAATTGATTGAGATAACGATGATACCAGGCAAGGGCACGGAGCTAGCGGTGCAAGGGAAGGTCAAGGTGATGATTGAAGGTGATGACTTTGCTGAAAGCCTGCTGGCAATCTGGCTTGGACCATCGCCACCGAATGCGGGGTTGAAGAAAGGTTTGCTGGGCGGACCTTGCTAGACGCGATTGCTTCCTCAGAGTCTCTTCTCTTCGCCAAGAGACTCTAAAGTTGGTGGCAATCGGCAGCGGTTGGTTCCTTTTCCCTAGAGCGCGGCCTTAATCATCACTCTTCGAGGCGCTGGGTATCCCTCGATTGTCTTGCGCAGATCCTGGGCGTCTAAGAAGTCAGCTAGGGATGGTTTTTGCATCCAAGGGGTGCGTCTTTGTTCCGTGGCTTCTGTGGGGACAACATCGCCCACCTCTATCTTTTGAAAACCGATCCGTTCGAGCCAAGAGACTAGGGTGAGTACGCTTGGTAGAAAAAAAACATTCCTCATGCCGGCATAGCGATCGTGAGGTAGGAGAGTCATCCCCCTGGGGCCGTCGATGACGAGGGTTTCTAAGATCAGCTCTCCATCTTCGCGAATAAAGCTTCTGAGCTGGGCGAGATGATCCAGGGGTGAGCGGCGGGGGTAGAGCACGCCCATCGACAAGACCACTCCGAAGTGTGCCGAATTCGTCGTCAATTCTTGACTGGTGAGGGGCAACGTCACGGCTTCTTTGGGCTGGTAGATTCGCCGAAGGGCGGCGAATTGTGCGCAATAGAAGAGGCTTGGTTCAATGCCCAGCGCTAAACGGGCACCTGCTCCGACG
>JAKVCH010000326.1 GCA_022447485.1 Polyangiaceae bacterium
GGGTGGATGAAAGGCGCGACCCCGCTCGTTCGACCCAAGCAGCGATCAAATTTCTTTCGGATCTCCATGAGCGCTTCGGTAACTGGGAATTGGCGATGGGCGCCTACAATATGGGCTACGCAGGCATGTCGCGAGCAATCGCCAAATACAATTCTAACGATTATTGGACTCTCTCTCGTTTAGAGAGCGGGATCCCCTGGGAGACGAGTCTCTATGTACCCAAAATTGTGGCGTTAGCGATTGTGATGAATAATCGAGAGGCCTTTGGTCTTGGTCGGATTCAATCCGATCCACAAGTCAGCTTTGATACCGTTCTTGTTGAGCCAGCAGTACCTCTTGCCGAAGTCGCGAAGGCTAGCCAAGTCAAAGAAAGCGTGATTCGTCGGCTGAACCCTCAATTGATTGCATTTCGAACTCCACCAGTTGAAGAGGGAAAAAATCATCGATTTGCCGTGCGTGTGCCCCAAGGCAAAGGGAAGAGCACAGCTCAAGCTCTTCAGTCGACTTTTGCAAAAGGCGTGAAGGTGGCACAACTAAAGTGGGGCGAAAATATAGCTGATTTGGCGGCCCGTTACGGGACATCCAGTCGCCGTGTAAGATCCAAGAATCGTTTAGGTGTTCGCGAGGAGCCTGTTGCTGGCACTGTTTTGCTTTTACCGAGCGGAGCGAAAGAATCGGCAATACCCCTGAGCTCAGGCGTCGTGGTCACTAGCCGTAGGATTGTCCCTGGACCGGGGCAAAAGCGAGTGTTTTATCGGGTACGCAAGGGCGACGACTTACAGGAAGTGGCTGAGGTCTTTGGTGTGCGAGCGAGAGAGATTGCGCGCTGGAATGCTCTGAACCCCTCCGCTCACTTGCGAGCCAATATGAGCTTGGCCATTTTGGTTCCTGAAGATCGGGTGTTGGAGCAGGTTCGCTATATTTCTGCAGATCGAGCCCAAGTTCTTCTGGCGGGTAGCTCAGAATTTCACGAATACTTTGAAGGATTGAAGGGAAAAAATCGCTTCGTCGTGCGCGTGAAAAAGGGTGACTCCTTACGAAAAATCGGTAAGCGCTACGGTATGAGTGTCGGCTCGATGGAGAGGGTGAACCGACGTTCTCGTCGCACGAAGTTAATTGTTGGTGAGCAATTGGTGGTCTACACAGAGAAAGTTCCCCCTCTCGATGCCACAGCGCCCGTGAATCAACCCTTACCAGAGCTTCGCCCGGCTCATCCTGAGTTGTTGCCTCAAGTCGCCGGCTCAGCCAAGCACTGAGAGAGGCTCACTCCTCCGAGAGGTGTCAGTTTCCCCTGAATTGGCTATAAGGCATTCATGAAAATTGCCGCGATTATTATGGCAGCTGGCCATGGGACAAGAATGAAAAGCTCTTTGCCGAAAGTGCTGCATTCAGTGGCCGGTCGTCCCCTGGTGTATTTTCCAATTGCAGCGGCTGTTGCGGCTGGAGTTGAGGAGGTAGTGGTTGTGGTCAACCCAGCTACCCACGATCAGATTGCGGCTAGGTTGGACCCTCTTTTCCCAGATTTGAATATTGTCTACGCTGTGCAGCAGACCCCTCAAGGCACAGGAGACGCGGTCAAGGCAGGGATGGGTGCTCTACCTTCGGGCCTCGTGCAGAAGGTGATGATTCTTTCAGGAGACGCTCCTCTGCTTCGCGTTGCTACCCTGCTAGAGTTGTTGGGTGATGAAGAGTCGGATCGAGCACTAACGCTGATGTCTTTCCATGCCCAAAACCCATTTGGTTATGGAAGGGTCGTCCGTTCTTCATCTGGGCAGCCATTGGAGATACGAGAAGAACGGGACTTGGTCAGTGATGAAGAGCGTAAGATCAACGAAGTGAACGCGGGCATTTACCTGGCGACTGAGTCGATCCTTCGAGATGCTTTGGAGGGAATTTCTTCCAACAATGCCCAGAATGAATATTATTTGACGGATATTTTACCTTTGATTGCGGCTCGCCATCCAGTGGGCCCTGCCCTGGCCGATGAAGCTGAAATGGCTGGGGTGAATGATCGGCAACAATTGCGAGAGGTCGAAGAGATTCTTTTTGAGCGGATCCGGAGGCATCATTTGAAAAATGGCGTATCGCTGATTGGCTCCCCTCAAATTGATGCTGGGGTGCGTATTGATGCTGGCGCACGAATTGAGTCGGGAGTTGTGCTGCGGGGCGACACTGCTGTCGCCAGCGATGCGTGGATCGATGTGGGAACTGTGGTCGATTCTTCTGAAGTGGGCGAGCGCGCTCATATTAAACCTTACTCGGTGTTGAATCAGAGCGTTGTCGGCCCAGACGCGCAGATTGGGCCCATGGCTCATTTGCGTCCTGGCAGTTTGATTGATGCCCGCGCGAAGGTCGGGAATTTTGTCGAAACAAAGAAGGCTCATCTCAAGGAAGGGGCCAAGGTCAATCACCTTTCATATGTGGGCGATGCAGAGGTCGGAGAGCGAGCAAATTTGGGGGCGGGTACAATTGTTTGCAATTACGATGGCTTTCTGAAGCATCAAACAACGATCGGTCCAGATGCTTTTATCGGTAGTGCGAGCCAACTAATTGCACCGGTTTCCGTTGGTTCAGGTGCCTACGTAGCGACAGGCACGACGGTAGCATCGGATGTGCCTGAGGACGCCCTGGCTATTGCTCGAGTCAGGCAATCCAATAAAGCCGGTTACGCTACCCAGCTAAAGACTCGCCTCCAAGCAGCAGCTGCTGAGAAGAAGAAGTCATAATTCTAAGGGGCGCAATGCCCCAGCTTCATGAAGGGCGGGGCTTATTCAGATCTTCGGGCAGGTGATGCTGCATCAGATCTCTCTTCACGGAAAGGTAGTTCTCCGAGTGCCGATTGGCCGGCACATGAACAGGAATGCGCCCAGTGACACGAATGCCCAGTCGCTCCATCGATGCTTTTTTCTCGGGATTGTTCGTCATTAATTGTATGGACCGGATACCCAAGGCCTGCACTATTTCAGCGGCGACGTCGTAGCGACGGGCATCGATCGGCAAATGAAGGAGCTCGTTCGCTGCGATAGTGTCGGCTCCGTCAGCCTGGAGTGCATAGGCCTTGATCTTATTCGCAAGACCAATACCCCGCCCTTCTTGGCGCAGGTAGATGATCGCACCACGGCCTGTTTCGGCGATGTTCTGTTGTGCTAGTTGCAGTTGCTGGCGGCAATCGCACTTCATGGAGTCGAATACTTCTCCCGTAATGCATTCGCTGTGAATGCGTACCGGCAGGTCCTCTGCGCCATCCATCTCTCCCATGATGAGGGCGATATGGTCCTGGCTCAGGTCAGAGCTCGCTTCTGGATCTGGATAGTTGAAAACGACCAACTCAAATTGGCCATAGGCGGTTGGCAAAGGAGCCGAGGCTTTTTTCTGCAGGACGATTGGAGACTTTTTGGGCATCTTCATCGTGATGGGCTAACCATGCTTTCAGTCGTGCGGTCGGTCAAGTCTTGGCAAGAACAAGTCTTCCCAATTCAACTCGCTTTGCAGAGCTGGATGACCATTTGCTCTAAAATGGCCCTTGGCGGCCGTTTACTCCCACCCTTGAGGTCTAGATCTGCTTCTTTTAGCTCCCGCAACCAGGCTATGAGGGCCCCGGGGGGCATTTTCTTCAATTGCTGTTCGAGCTCCCGAGCTTTGAATGGGGGGGCTCCTGCCGCCTTGGCGGCGTCAGCGGCTGCCATTCCCTCTTTTCGGGCGCTTTCGTAGCGAATCAGTTGGCGCATGGCCCAACCTAAGATGCCGAGCAGACTTAAGCCTCGATCTTGAGGGTCGAAAACATCGTTCAAGGCCGCTAAGGACGCCCCAATATCTCTCCGGCCCACTGCGCCAACAAGCTCCCAGACCGATGCGGTTCTGAGTTTGACGACACATTCAGAGATTGCTGCCTCGTCAATCGTGTTGCCATCGCCGACGTAGAGGCAGAGCCTTTCTACCGCGTCGGCAATAGACGATAGCTCCGGGCCTGCGAGTTCTGCGATTAGGTCAGCCTCTTGACGTCCGATTTTGTTACCGCGCGCCTTGACACGCTCTTGGATCCAGCGGGGTAATTCGCCTCTCTTCGGACGCTCGCAATTAACTAACCATCCGCCTTTTTGAGCCTTTGAATAGAGCTTTTTCCGCTTATCCAGCTTTGTCGCTACAAGCACCAAAATGCAGTTGGGATCAGAGCCAGCGGCGTAGTCGCAAAGTCGCTCAAAAGCCCCTCCTGGGGAGTTTTTTTTCTTGGCAGTTTTCTTCGGAGCCTTTCCTGCCCTTGACGCTTCCCACTTTTCAATATCCTTCACGCCTACGAATCGGCGATTGGCCATCATCGGTAGGGTGCGAGCAATCGCAAGCACATCATCGATCGTGTCGTTGGGTGCGGAAAATGAGTCGTCATTCAAGCCGTCGATGCCACCTTTGAGCGCTGCCTGGCGCAGGGCAGTATAGGCATCGTCTACAAATTGCTTTTCTTC
>JAKVCH010000327.1 GCA_022447485.1 Polyangiaceae bacterium
CTTGGCACGGCCTTCACTGTGAGTATCGAAGCCAAGGAAGGGGTGACGACTGGCATTAGCGCTCAAGATCGCGCTCATACGATTCAAGTCGCCAGTCATCCCCAGGCAAAGGCTGCTGACTTGGTGGTTCCAGGACATGTTTTTCCCTTGCAAGCGCGGCCGGGCGGTGTGTTGGTTCGTGCTGGGCAAACGGAGGGGAGCGTCGACCTCGCGCAATTGGCCGGGTTAAATCCTGCTGGAGTGATTTGTGAGATCATTCGCGATGATGGCACCATGGCGCGCATGCCTGATCTTGAAGAATTCGCAAAGGAGCACGATATGCGAATCCTTACGATCGCCGATATGATCGCTTATCGACTGCAAACTGAAAGACTGGTCAAGCCAGTCGAAGAGTCAGAGTTGATATTGGACCAGACCAATACAGCTTGGCGAACGGTGATTTACGAGTCACAAATTGACGATCGACAGATTCTTGCCCTGGTGAAGGGTGACGTAGAGTCAGAGGATCCAATCTTATGCCGCATGCATACTGGCTCTTTGCTGGGCGATACGTTCTCGTCGACGAAGAGTGAGGGGCGCCGCAACTTATTGAAGTCAATTGATGCGATTGAGGCTGAGGGTCGCGGCGTTGTGGTCTACCTGCCACCAACGGGCGACCTGAAGCGGGAATTAGGCGTCTTGAAGAAGATGCAGGAGCCCGATGCACATCGAGAAGAACCCCAGCGCCCCCATGGCGGCACGTTGCGGGAATATGGACTTGGTGCTCAAGTACTGAGAGATCTCGGTTTGCATGAAATTCGTCTGCTCACCAACCATCCACCAAAAATTGCTGGTATTCACGGTTACGGTTTAAACGTAATCAGTGTCGCATTAGGAGCGAATCATGAGTGAAGTTCTCCCTGAGCTATTAGAAGGCCAATTAATTGTCCCTGCGGGCGCTCGCTTCGCGATAGTCGGCGCCCGCTTCAATGAGCTTGTGGTCGACCGTTTAGTCGAGGGCGCAGTTGGCGCCCTGAAACGTCATGGTGTGTCGAGCGATGCGATCACCACCGTTCGCGTACCAGGTGCTTGGGAGCTTTCTCCAGTTTGTGCCCGTCTTGCTAAGAGTGGCCGCTTCCATGCGGTGATTGCTTGCGGTGCTGTGATTCGTGGAGCGACGGCCCATTTTGATTATGTCTGTGGCGAGGCGGCTCGCGGTGTTGCAGCAGCTACAGCGGATACGGGCGTTCCGGTCATTTTCGGCGTATTGACCACCGACACCATTGAGCAGTGCTTGGAGCGAGCTGGCACGAAAGCCGGTAATAAGGGCTATGAAGCTGCTTTGGCTGCAATCGAGATGGTGAGTCTAGGTCAGCAGATGACAGACTTGGGTCTCTGAGTATGGGAGCGCGAACTAGTGCCCGCGAGGCTGCTCTGCAGATGCTTTATGCCTATGAGCGTGGAGATGAGCCTTTGGAGTTTGTGTTGCGGGGCTATTGGCGTGAAACGCCTGGAGATGCCGAAGGGCGAGAGTACGCCGATGCTTTGGTGCGCGAGGTGTCGGCGCGCCTGAAAGAGATTGATCAACGTATCGAGACAGCAAGCCGCAACTGGCGTTTAACCCGTATGGCAGCCATCGATCGAAACCTTTTGCGCTTAGCTACGTTAGAGTTGTGGCGAGGGCAGAAGCGATTTGAGAATGGCGAAGGCGAAGGCGATGCTCCGCGGGCCGTTGTCATGGACGAAGCCGTAGAGTTGGCCAAGAAGTTCGGCTCTGAAGAGAGCGGTAAATTCGTCAATGGTATCCTCGAACGGGTTGCGAATGTACTCTCTGAAAAAGGCACGCCATTTGTGCTTCAGCCGTCGGATGATGGCGATTCTTCTCTCTCTCAGCCGCGGTCTGCTGAAATAGGAATCGAAGGTGCTCCGCCCTCTGGCGATGAACTGGAGAGCTGAGTGGAATTTCGTTTTATTCAGCCGCAATTAAGGAATTTTGACCAAGCATTCAGTGATGTATTGGTTGTGCCCACCTGGAAGTTCCAGCGTCCACCCCGTGACTCTGCTGGATTGGTCGACTGGCGACTAGGAGGAACCATTAGTGCTTTGATGCGAGATGGTGAAGTCACGGGCTCCCTGGGTGAGCAAATTCTGATTTCGGGTCGTCCAAAATTATCATTTTCAAAAGTCCTTCTTCTCGGCAGTGGAGTGGTCGATGAATTTCATCTGCAGACTTTCGTCGGTTTGATTGATCTAATTCTTGAAAGTGTCGCATCGTTGCAGTTACGTCGTGCAACGATCGAATTGCCGGGTCGGGCGCAAAATTTGATTGAGCCGGCTCGCGCGGCCGAGGTGCTTGTTGAGCGAGGGGGAGATGACCCTCGATTTGATAGCTGGACCCTGATCGATAGCGCTGGGGCAGCGAGAGAGATGACTCGCCGGCTCCGCGGTGAGCGCCGTGGAGGCTGGAAAAAGACCTCATAGCTTCTTGTGTATGGCGCTTGGGAGTTTTCACAGGAGAAGTTGGTGCTCGGCCAATCCGACTTATTGCTCCAGATACTTTTTCAAAGGGGTATCTTCGATTTTTTTCTTCGTGATCACACCATAAGGATCTTTTGCGGTCTTCGAAGGAATCACTTCGAGAGCCGAGAGAACGATATTGCCATTTCCCAGGCGATCGTAGCTCAAGATGATCCCGTCGTAATAGTGCTTTTCAATCGTGCCATCAGCCGTGGGTTGGCTTAACTTTTCGACGCGCGTGGGCGCACCAAACTCTTCGAGGACCACTTTTCGATGCAGACCCGGACGAATATCTGGCGGGATATATCCATAGAAGAGGCCAAATTTACGA
This sequence comes from Polyangiaceae bacterium, assembly GCA_022447485.1. Classification (GTDB taxonomy): domain Bacteria; phylum Myxococcota_A; class Polyangia; order Polyangiales; family Polyangiaceae; genus NIC37A-2. The sequence goes on from JAKVCH010000327.1 coordinate 2,828, forward strand.
ATCGGCGCCTTGGTGTTGGGGACACGATGATTACGCCGATGGATCAGAATCTTATTTAAAGTACCTTCTTCGAAGAAGAACTCGACGGCTTTATCGATGTAGAGGCAATGATTCTCAGATTTTTGATCGCAATCAGTTCCCATATGGCGCCGAACCGTCTCGGGAGTCGCGCCAAATCGAATCGCTGACATGCCTTGACCGGGCATCACAATCATCTGTTCTCCGCTGACGCTGAAAGACCCGTCGATTTCCTTCGGGGTTTTTGCTTGCTTAGGAGGTGTAGGCTTTGTCTGTTGAGTTGCGGGAGGTGGGGAGACCGGCGAAGTTGTCTGAGAGGAGTCGGTGTTTTGCTCCTTTTTTGTGCAAGAGACACCCAGGAGGGGTAGGCTGAGCAGCGTGATTTGGGCGGCGAAGCGACACAAACGTGAAGAAAAGACCGAGAAATGGGGGGAGGTTGCCAGAATCATCATATAAATTGAAAAGTGGGTTGCGCCTATCTTGAGGCGTCATACTACCGGATAGATGAATCGCCTTGTAGGTCGAAGATTACTTTACGTCACGGGTAAGGGTGGCGTTGGGAAGAGCACGGTCGCTCTGAGCATCGGTAGGTATCTTGCTGAGAAAGGTCAGCGAGTGCTGGTCTGCGCGCCCCAAGGGAGCGGTGGGCTCTTGCGTCTCATTCAAGGCGCACCGCAGCAGGGCGAGCCGGCGATCGCTTCCCTACGAGATTCGCTGGTTTCGCCCGAAGCGGGCGGTTGTCTTGATGCGATGTTGATTGATCCAGCCGAGGCTGTTCGAGGCTATATCGAGATGGTCTTAGGGAGCCCCCGCGTGGCGGCTGCGCTCTTTCAGCCGAAAATTGCCGAGGGCTTTTTACGCGGTTTACCTGGATTGGAATCTTGGGCTCTTCTGGGGAGGGCCTGGCATGCCTGTCGCGCTGGTGGACCCGATCGTCCGGCTGGTGATTATGATGTCGCTATATTCGATGCGCCGGCAACCGGCTCCGGAACGGATATCTTACGTGTGCCTGGAATTCTTTCTGAACTAGCGCCGGCAGGGCGTTTGCGGAGCGACGCCGTTGCTTGCCATACTATGCTTGTCGACCCACTGCAGTCTGCAGTGGTGCCTGTTGCGATATTGGAGGAGCTGCCGGTGACCGAGACTTTGGAATTGATCACTACGGTGCGAGAGGATCTAAAACAGCCTCTGGGTCCCCTGATTATTAATCGGACGGTACCAGAGAAGCTGAGCCCAGCGGTGCGTGAGAAGTTAGCGGGTTCGGCTGTTGATGATGCTTTTGGTCCTCTCCAGCGGGAGGCTCGTCGCGAAAGTTTGCGACTGGGTTATCGGAAGCGCTTGGCTGCCTGCGGCCTACCCTTGATTGAGCTACCCAATTTAGAGATACCCCCGACAAATTATCAAAATTTAACGCCACTCATCGAAGCTCTCGATCAGAACACTGGACCGGGCTATCGTCTCGCCGGCTCATGAGCTCCTCGGCAATAGATATCGGCACTGTTTTAGCCGGCAAGTATCGGATTGACGCCTTGATCGGCGAGGGCGGGCTGGGCTCTGTCTATC
>JAKVCH010000328.1 GCA_022447485.1 Polyangiaceae bacterium
CGGATCACCCTCTACGGTACTACCGACGTCGTCTCTCAACGATCGGAGCAACCCGTGCTCAAGATCTAATTTACTTACCTCAGGGTACAGTCGTGAAAGTTGCTGGGCTTGTGATGTCGCGTCAACGACCCGCCACGGCCAACGGTGTTGTTTTTATCACTCTCGAAGATGAAACTGAGAGCATTCAGCTTGTTGTTTACGAGAGAGTTTTTGAACGATTTCACGCGATTGCTCGTCATGAACAACTACTGCTCGTCGAAGGAACGATACAACGAGACGAGAAACAGCCACTGCCTAAAAAAAGCACTGCAAAACCAAACGGTTCGACGGAAAACACCGTGCCAACCTCAGTTGTGCATGTTGTGGCTCGACACTTCTCAAAACTCAACACTCTTCATACGGTTCGAAAACAACCACCTCCAGCTCGACACGCTAAGGCCTCTGCAAAAAAACAGACATCAAAGCTCAAATATCGCCCGAGGAACTTCCACTAAATCGGCCTGCTCTGGAAGAGCGCAACTCAACCCAGGAACGACCGACCTCTCCGTATGTTCCAAAATGCAGCCCTAATCTCTGCCCTTTTCCTCTCCAGCTCGGGCTGTTCGTCGCCCGTCGACCCTTCCGCCACTGCAGGCGAGACAACCTCTTCCTCTCCTATGGGAGGAGCCTTTGCTATCTGGCCAGAACCCGATTGGCCCTCACTTGCACCCATCAACACCGCAGCAGATCAAGCCAACCCGTGGCTGGAACTCTACGGTCCTTCCAATGATCAATCTCCCAAAGAAAGTCTCTCCAATCGAGCCTCGACAGCAATAGAGAACCCTGCGTCCGAAGCTACCACCTCACCAGGTGACTCCTCGAAAGGCTCTCTACCTTCCCCAACGTCCCCTGAAACGACGACACCTCCTGAAACTCGCTTTCAGCTCTACTTCAGCTTCTATAAAGAAGGAAGTGGCTCAGATAAACGCCTCGGTATTCTCAACCAGGGTCCTGATGATGCACGACTCGTCGACTGTGTGATTCACGTCTACAATAACGGTGCCTCAACCATTTGGCGGACCTATCCGCTATCTGGTGACCTCGCTGTCGATAACGAGCACCATCTCTGTACTCAAGCTGAGAGCGACGCCCAAGGCCTAGCAAGCACAGAGAGTCCTCCCATCACAACAACCCAGGCCTGTGCACAGATGATGAGCACGTCATTTAACGGGAACGACGCTCTCACTCTATCGTGCGGCGAGAAAACACACGATACGTTCGGAATTGTCGGGAACGACCCAGGGACAGCCTGGTCAACGAAAAATCATTCGGGCAGCACCATCTCAACCAAAGACACGAGTCTCCGCCGCTGCTTCTTTCCAAACTCCTCGTACTCATCCGCACTGATGTGGCTCAAAGATTGGCATGACCCCACAAAAGAAAACTGCCCCACAGCCATCGGGGCTGGTGGGGCAGGAACTAGCGGGGCAGGCGGCTAGCGGGGCAGGCGGCTAGCGGGGCAGGCGGCTAGCTTCAAACGAACTGCACAGAGCTTCTAAGCGACAGCTTCTAAGCGACAGCTTCTCCGTCCCCTGAACCACCAGCAGCGCCCTCCTTAGCTCCGGCTTCCAGCTCTTCACCCGATGCATCGACCTCCGAGCCATCGGCAGAGTCACCTGAAGCCGCTGTACTCGACGAGCCGACAGTTTCTCCACGAGCTTCTTGTAGGGCTGCACTGCGAGCCTTTGCTTCGTCATTCACCCGTACACTCACCAGACGCGACACGCCCGGCTCACCCATAGTGACGCCATAGAGAACATCAACGCTCTGCATGGTCTTGCGAATATGGGTAATCAAGATGAACTGCGAATTCTTCGTCATACGACGAATCGCCTCGTTGTACCTGGAGACATTCGCTTCATCGAGAGGAGCATCGACCTCATCGAGGACACAGAATGGCGATGGACGGTGCTGGAAGATCGCAAAGATCAAGCTAACGGCCGTCAAAGCCTTCTCTCCACCTGACATCAACTCAATATTACCCAGCTTCTTCCCTGGAGGCTGAGCCATGATGTCGACACCGGTCGTCAGCATATCATCTGGATTGGTCAGGCGTAGCTCAGCTCGGCCGCCGCGGAAGTTCTTCACAAAGGTCTCTTTAAAGAGCTGATTGACCTTCTCAAAGGTTTCCTTGAAGCGTGTGCGGCTTTCTCGATCCATCTGTCGAATCGCCTTCTCAAGCTCTTCCAAGGCTTGATCGATGTCGATCTTCTGATCGTTGAGCTCATTATAGCGCTGCTGGGCTTCTTCATACTCCTTCTGAGCATCAAGGTTCACTGGGCCCATACGGTCGATCAAGCGCTGAAGCTCATCAATGCGCGCTTTCTGTTCATCGGTCGGCGGGGTACGCATATGATAATCACCCACCACTCGACGGAGGTCGAGGCCGCGAAACTTCTCGCGAATGCCAGCTAAGAGGTGCTCCATTCCCATCTCAATACGCTGCAATGCCATCTCGTTTTCACGAACGACTTCGTCTAGTTGCGTCTGAGACACACGGAACTCCCGTAATTGATCTTCCCGTTCACCCAAAGCGCCTCGAACCGTCTCGAGCTGGCCACGAGCTTCTTCCAGCTGGCGATGAGCATCTTTCGAGGGCTGCTCAGCTTCCATACGCGCCTCACGCCCCACAACAATTTGCGCCGCTGCCTCACCAATTTGACGAGCGCCATCCATTGTCTCTTCTTCGAGTCTCTGAGAGCGAAGCTCCAAGTCTGCCAAGAGTTGGGCAATGCGATCGACCGAAAGGCGCGCAGCCTCTGTCTGCTCTTTGACCTGAGCAAGCCGAACTTTACGCTCCGTCACCATTGAAGACTGCACGGCTACTCGCTCTCGCCAAGAAGCAGCACGCTCTTCTGCTTCTTGAGACTGCGCCTGTGCCTGCTCCAGGGTAGCGCTGAGCTCGTCTAATTGAGCAGTGTGCTCGCCTTCGGCAATCGCTGCATCTTCTTGCCCCTGACGAACAGCATCTAACTCATCGTCAATCGTCTTACTTCGGGCCTCGACTCGATCGAGCTCAGCGATTGTGCTCTTTAAATCTTTCTCAGCGGTCACATGAGCCAGCTCGCCTTCGTGAGCGGCTTGTCTGGCTTGATCAAGAGCCGTTTCTAACTCGGTAATGCGCGCGAGCAGAGTAGAGAGTTGATCTGCGTTTGCTTCGTAATCCGAGGATAATGACGCAACTTGATCACCCAAGAGGTGCATCTCGCGCTTTTGCTCCACCATACCAGCAGCCACATCATCGCCACTTCCACCACTGATCACACCATCAGGACGGACGACGGTGCCATCGATAGAAACAACCGTGACCCCTTGATTCGCCTGAGCAAACTCGATGGCCCGGGCACTCGTCTCGGCAACGAGCGCATCGCCAACAAGAGCTTCAACGAGCTTGGCGTCTTCTGCTGCAAAAAGAAGACTATCGCGTAAGCGACCGCGAATACCTGCAGCTTCAATAGGTAGAGTCGTGCTTAAAGCAACGCCAGCTCTTTGGGGCACGATATGACCCCGACCGCGCTTCTGCTCTTTTAGCTCTTCGAGAAGAGCTACCCCGCGCTCGGCATCGCTCACGACAACATACTGTAAGCGCTCGCCTAAAAGGCCTGCAAATGCTGCTGTCAGCTCTTCGGGAGCTTCAATTCTATCAGCGACGAGCCCAAGGACACTATCGTCTCCTTTTCCAATCAAGGCTCTGGCCCCAGAGCCCACGCCCTCGAGCCGTCGATGCAAATCTTCCAGAACACGCAAACGGTTCTTCTTGAGACTCAAATCGTTCTTGAGAGAGTCAACCGTCGTCTCTAGCTCCCGACGGGAGCCGCGTAACTGAGCCAGCTCTTCTTCCAGGAGCGCGCGCTCCTCTACGGTGACCTGTTTTCCACTCAGTGCTTCTTCGACAGCATGGGCCAAAGCGCCTTGCTTTGCCCTCAGGCTCTCCAACTCTTGAGCAATATGCTCCCGCTCGGCGGTGAGGGAATCCATGCGGGTTTGCCCGTCAGTTCGCCGAGCAGCAAGGGCATCGAGGCGAGCCTCAGCTCCCGCTGCCTGCTCTCGAGCCTGGGAAACCATACGACGGTGTTCCTCTAACTCACCGATAGCCATCGCCTCCTCACCCTTGAGGTGCTCCAGGGCGTCATCCTCGCTTTGCGCATCAGAGATACGTGCATCTTCGTCTTCGCTCAGCGCTTCGAGGCGCAATGTCAACTCGTCCCGCTCATGGGCGAGCTCCTCGATACGGCGCCGAACATCATCTTGCTCTCGAGATGCCGCAGAAAGGCGATCTTCAAGATGGGCGATGCGGTCTTTCGCGCGCTGATTCTCGGCATCGAGGCTCGCTACCTCAT
>JAKVCH010000329.1 GCA_022447485.1 Polyangiaceae bacterium
TTGAACGAGCGAGTGTCGCTCTCAACTCTCTTTTGCCCTTGGGCAACCATGGCGGACAAATCATTAAGCTAACCGCACTTCGTCATTGGTACCGCAGTGATCAAATTGTGACAGCTGGGGTATGGACGATGGTGGCGACTGGACTGTGCAATAATTTCACTGCGCTTGGAGTGTTGGTCGCATTTTTTCTTGGATTTGGTGAACTATGGGTTGTCGCTTTCCTTGCACTGACTGCAATTATTCTCTCCGTGCCCTCGCTCTTCATCTTGTTCAATCTCAAGAGAGGGCTCGTTCGCCGCGCCACGGCGATCTTAACGAAGCTGCCGGCGAGCTTCGTCAAGAACCGCCGCAAGAAGATTCTGGCTTGGGCTAGCAAGATAGATTCGAATTTAGGAGAAGCACTTGGGTCGCGAGCTCCGGATTTTCGTCGTCTGCTCGCTTTAAAGATTTTGGCCCAAACAATTCGCATCTTAGAAATTTGGATGGTGATTGAGCTCCTCCATGTACCGGGAGGCCTCCTCACGGCGCTTGTCTACAACGCAATGTTTCGAGCGGTGACTCAGATTGTCTCTTTTGTACCGGGCAAGTTAGGTGTGATGGAAATCGCCTCGGCGGCGACATTTGCGGCATTGGGCTTTACCTCGGAGATGGGGCTTTCGGTCGCCTTAGCCTTGAGGGTTCGTTTTTTCGCGAATCAGATTCTCTGTTACACGATGCTATCGCAGGTGCCTCGGGTCATCGAGAAGTATCCAGCTCTATCAAATTAAGATGGTGGCTTGCTAAGACGCGAGGGCGTAGGGCGCGATAGCCTCTGCGAAGTGTGTGGCTAATTTCTGGCGTTCGCCTTCTCGGGGTAGTCCCAGCTCTTCGTGATCTGTGGCTGAAAAGGGGTGATCGCTATTGGAAGTAGATAGTACCTGCAGGGCGCTGTTTAATTCATTATCTACAATTTGCAGAGAGTAGTGAGAGAGTTGGGAACGATACCAATAGTGCAGGTCCCAAGCTAATTGAGAATGTCGTAGTTCATCTTGAGCTAGAGCTTCGGCGAAAGAGGCCAGGCTTTTATCTTTGGCTCGACGAGTCTGGAGAATGGCAATTAGCGCTCCAAAGCTCTGCTCAGCGCAGCCCGCTTGGGCGTTATTGACGGCTATGTCGACAAGGGCCCGACATTGGCCAGATTTACGTGCTCTCAGTTTTTTTTCTAAGGGTCGAGAGCTCAGGGTGTTGAGTTGATGAGCGCGATTGACCTTTTCATTGAGGGCTTTCCTTGCGCGTCGCACGTAGTGCAAAGGCGCCCCATAATTTTGTAATTCAAGAATCTGATGACGTAAATCTTGAACGTGGCCGAGATTGGCCTTGGCTCTTTGGGAGAACCATTGGTCGAGAGCGATGGAGTCATTACCCTGGCGCAGCCCGAGGCGTGGCGCGTCACCGGAAGAAGACACGTGATATGCCTTCTGCTTTGTCTGACGAGAATGCATCGCTGAGAAGTCATCAACAAGCTCTGGCAAGAGGTGAAGCAAGAAAGGCGTATTTGCCTCTTCATTTGAACTTGTCTGCATCCCAGTCATCACAAAAGAAGGAAGCAAGGTATATGCCAAGAGCTCTTCATCTCGACGGGCTCTGCTGGCTCAACTGATTTGGCCAGCGAGCGCGACTATTTGGGTGCAAGGTGTCAGTGAACCTACTGCCAACGAGTCGTGGGACTGACAGCTCATCATGACACGAATGTCATGATGAGCTCTGCATCTGCAGGCAAGGAGGGCTGCTAATGAGCTGCTTGATGCTCCCGCACATAATTAGCGAGCGAGTGAACGCTTTGAAAAACATTCTTCATATTCTCATCTTCCGCCTTGAGATCGATTTGATATTTTTTCGACAGCGCGACTGCTAATTCGAGGGCATCGATCGAGTCGAGGGCAAGACCTGTATCGGCGAATAGCGGGAGTTGGGGGTCGAGGTTTTCTGCTTCAAGGTCTGGTAATTCAAGAGCATCGATAAGAGTTTTTGCGATTTCGACTTCCAATGGGTCGGACATAAACGGACGATAGCAGTCATCGTGCATCTGGCGACCGTTTCGCCTCGACGGCTGAAATTCTGCCATTTTTCAGCCTTGTAGAGATTGAGTGGGGAACCCAAGGGCGATTCTTCGCGGGCCCGCGCTCTGAGATTCGGACTCGAGCTGCCTATCTCAGCTTGCTTCTCGGGCAGAGTTGTTTGACTCTCGCGCCATGGGAATGATTGTCGTTACTGGTGCAAATCGCGGAATCGGGCTGGCTCTCGTGGAGACTTTTCGAGCTCGCGGCCTAGATGTGCTGGCGGTTTGCCGCTCCTCCTCGGCACAGCTGGAAGAAACAGGTGCTGAAGTTCTCTCGGGAGTGGATGTAACGAAGGATGGTGATGTTCAGCAGTTAGTGCAGCACATCGCTCAGCGGTCGATCGATGTTTTGGTCAATAATGCCGGAATCTTACGCTGGGGCGATTCCCTCGAGAGCCCGCAATTCGAAGATATGCGGGCTCAATTTGAGGTGAACACACTCGGTCCGATTCGAGTGACTTCGGCGCTACTCGATTGTTTCACCCCAGGCAGTAAAGTCGCGATGATCACGAGTCGCATGGGTTCGATTGCAGATAACGGATCGGGCGGAGCTTATGGGTATCGCATGAGTAAGGCAGCACTGAATATGGCCGCTGTGTCCATGGCTCGCGATCTGAAAGCCCGGGGAGTGGCTGTGGCTCTTCTGCATCCTGGTATGGTGGCAACAGAGATGATTGGAGTCACGAATGGTCAGATTCAACCAGCTGAAGCTGCAAAAGGTTTGGTGAAGCGGATTGATGCTCTCACTCTCGAGACCAGTGGATCGTTCTGGCATCAAAACGGAGAAAGCCTGCCCTGGTAGACAAGCCTGTGCAATTGGTCAGTAGTTCAGGTGGCTAAGCTTCATCTTCCTGCGAGACTAGAAATTTGACGTCAATTTTCGAATAAAATTAGAACTAGTTGAGCTGGAAAAATTCATCCTGACTAGTTCTCCTGTCGAATTAGCTATTCGGAAGTGTTAGGCTGCAAAGGTGAGTGGGAGAGCTTTTGGTTCCGGGTGGTTGTCAAAGATGGTTGCTGACGACGTGATGGTCACTTTGATTGATCGGCGCATGACGAAAGCCGGCTTTGAGGAGTATCTAAGGTGGATTGATAACGATCTACGTACTTGGCCGGAGGACCGTCAGCGCGTCGTATTTTATTCCCTGATGAGCGTGTCTGACTTCGGCCCAGGTCAGAGAAAGCAGCTTGCGAAGCTGCTCAATCGCTATCGCCATAAGTTGAAGACAATTACGTCAGGTTATGCTTTGGTCACGCCTTCTGCGATTGGTCGCGGTTTGCTCACGGCTGTCTTTTGGCTGGCGCCTCCCGGATACCCCACGCATATTTGTGCAAGCCCCGAGGAAGGCTTTCTTTGGTTAGCGCAATATTCAAAAAATCCCGATGTTGAAGCTTGGATCGCTGGATATGAGCGTTGTCGTCGCGAATTTACCGAGCTCGAGCAGGTATCGGCTTGAACGATGGGCGAGTCTCTGCAGGCGATGGAGAGCCGGGGCCTTTGTTCTGACTACTTTCAGGAGATGGCCGAACTTTCTTCTGACCTGGTTTTTATTGAAAGTTTTGACGGGCGCGTACTCTACCTGAACCCTGCGGCCCGGAATGCCCTGGGGCTGAAAAGCCTTGAGTTGGCGGAGTTCTCCATGGCAGAGTTCTATCCAGAGGGCCCGATGCGTGAGGCTGCGCTAAAAGCTCGGAGCGATGCTCTCGAGCAAGGGAGTTGGGTCGGCGAAGTCGAGCTCTATTGTGCCTCCGGTTCGAATCTAGCCGGCTATCAAACCACGAGCGTTCATCGCGATAGTAGCGGTGTCATTACTGGGTTGAGCTCCGTGATTCGTGATATTCGCCATCTCCGAGAATTAGAGCAACGCCTGAGACTCAGTCAGCGTTTAGAATCTATTGGGCATTTGGCTGGGGGGGTGGCCCATGATTTTAATAACTTACTGACTGTGATCGACCAGTGTTTGAGTCTGATCGGCGATGATATTGATCGACAAGGTCGTACTGGGCGTGCTTTAGCCATGGCGCTTCAGGCATCAGGACGGGCTGCCTCCCTCTGTCGTCAGCTGCTCGGGTTTGCACAAAAGCAGGTGATCCAACCTCAGCCAACTGACTTGAATCATATGATTCGGGAGTTTTCAGGGTTCATCGGTCGGATTGCCGGCGAGGATATCTGTTTTGACCTCGACCTCTGCGAGGAAATCCCCCCGATCATGGCAGATCCGAGCCAACTCGATCAGGTGCTGGCCAATCTAGTGGTGAACGCTCGAGACGCGAT
>JAKVCH010000033.1 GCA_022447485.1 Polyangiaceae bacterium
CCAAAAAGAGCACGGAGCAGATTAGAAGAGACGGTCGAGGGAGGCAGCCTCTTCTTCTCGGAGTCTTTCAATATCGCCGTTGATGCGATTTTGATTGTCGGCTTGAAAGATGATCATCCCAGGAGAGGTGTAGATGTCTTTTGTTGGACTGAGTTCCGTACCTGCTTTGGGTAGCCAAACAAGATCGACGCGGGAGCGGAAGCGTGGAAAGTCGCTGAGGCGAGGCTCGCGCACCAATTTGCCTGAGCGATTCAGGGCTAAGAAGGCAGCGGTGACGTGTCCTTTCCGCTGCGCAGGCTTTTCAGCGCGCTGATCGAATTGGGGTCCTGTTCCCATGAGGTCGACCAATGTCTCAAGAGCCGAGTGTTCGACGAACTTCTCAAAATGAACGGGTAAGTTGGCGCTTGGCAATCGGGCGGCGACTTCGAGTAGAGCAGGTCCTTTGGAGGTCATCTTGACTTCAGCGTGGACGGCGCCGTAATCGAAACCCAAAGCGTCGAGAGCCTTTTCAAGATAGGCAATAGCCGCAACTGCGGGCTCTGACTCGAAATCGATTAATTCAATACAGTCGAAGATGGGCTGACCATCTGCCGTGACCTTCTTCGTGCTTCGACAGACGTGATGCACGACGGTTTGAGCACGACCACGGGTGAGATCGATGATCAGCTCTTCGCCCTCAAGGTAGCTTTCAATCACCAGGTCTTGATTGCGTAGACCAAGTTTATTGACCGAGTCGAGAATCGCATGAGCTGCCGCCAGCGCACTTTCTCGATCGGGACAGATGCGCACACCATCTCCGCCACTACTGCTCGTGGGCTTGACAACAACAGGCCATTCTTTTTGACCGTTGAGCAGAGCTTCGACGTCTTCGATCGAGGAGGCGCGTGCTTGCTCTGCCGCGTGGAGACCAGCGGCTTTTACGGCCTGCAGCATCTCGAATTTATTTCGACGAATGCTTTGAGCATTTTCGCGATTGGCCGGTAGCTCTAATTCTTTTGCGATGAGCTCGGCGAGCTCTACCCCAGTTTCGGCACCGGGCAGCACTGCCTCAACTTCGAGGTCACGCAGACGATTAAATAATTCCCGGCGATTGCCCATGAAGCCCAAATTCACGGCGAAGCTTTGAGGCGCGAAGCTGCTGAGGTAGAACTTGGTAATCGTAGGCGCACTTTTGACGTGCACCACTAATCGTCCACGCTGTTCGAGTCGTCGCGCGAGTTCGGCCCCTGAAGAGTACGCGTCAACTATCGCGATTGCTCCGGGTTCTGCGCTGCCTTTACTTCGTGCCATTCGTTTTTTGTTCTACTACGGTCCCCGTCTTGGGGAGGGTTGATCGTCAAGTCGCTGTGAACAGCTCAAATTTGGCTGAAAACGAGAGAGTGCCTTCGTTCTGCCTAGGGTTCTCGCGACTTTGGGAGGCCCGAGCATAGCCTGCTCCCAGCAGAAATCACGTCTTGAAGGTCAACAAGGTTCCAAGGAGGTCAATTTTTTCTCTCAGCCGCGAGCCGAATCATCGGTGGAAGCCCTCATTTTAGGTCTTTTGAGGCAATCTTGGCCTGGAGGTGCCTTTGTGTGAGATTTCTCCGCTGACCGCGAAAGGTGCCGGTGACTTCAAATCGGAGGTCCCAGAGCCGAGGAAGAGTCTTTTTTTAGCAGACTCAGCAGATCGTTCAGAATCGCTTGAGCGTGGGCGAGGCTATCCTCATGGCTTGGGTGAGCGTGGTGACCGAGTCGTCCGTCGGGACTGAGCGAATAGGCTCCGTCAGGGTGTTGGTGGACGAATTGAGCAAGCCGAGCGCCATCAAGTGGTGTGTCGGCACGTAAGACAAGAGATGCGCTTTTGGCCGTCGCATTGAGCGCGGTTGCTTTCAAATGGCGTAATTCGGTTTTGATGATCATAACGGCCATGAATCTTTGGGCCGCGATGGGCGGAGGACCAAAGCGTTCTTGGACTTCCTGATTCAGTATTTCCACATCTTGCTCTGACTCAGCCGAGGCATAACGTTTGTAGAGCGTGAGGCGCAGCCCAATATCGGTTACGTAACTCTCCGGCAGGAGAGCTTCGACGTCCAGAGCCAGGTCGGGGTCGATATCGGGGTGATGCTCCTCGCCTCGAAGTTCGGCGGCTGCTTCTTGGAGCATCTCAGCAAATAGTTCAAACCCAACCCGAGACATAAAGCCGCTTTGATCTGCTCCAAGAAGTTCGCCTGTGCCCCGGAGCTCCATATCGTGGGCTGCGATTTGGAAGCCAGCACCGAGGTCGGTATGCCGCTCGAGGGCCTCGATTCGGCGCCGGGCATCGTCGGTAATTTGAGTATCTCCCGGCACCATCAGGTAACAGAATGCTCTTTCTTGGCTGCGTCCCACCCGTCCGCGGATTTGATAGAGCTGGGATAGACCGAAGAGATCGGCTCGGTCGATCAACATGGTATTTGCCCGAGGGATGTCGAGGCCGCTTTCGATAATGGTGGTGGCAACCAAAACATCAAATTGGCCGTCGACAAAACCGAGCATGGTCTTTTCCAGTTCACGCTCCTTCATTTGTCCGTGGGCTACTCCGACCTTGAGCTCGGGCATCATTTTTTTCAGCAGAGCGGCGCGTTCATAGAGCCCTTCGACTCGATTGAAGACATAGTAGACTTGACCACCTCGACCAATTTCCCGGGAAATGGCGTCGCGAATCAGCTCTTCGTCAAATCGGGAGATGACGGTTCGAATAGCTCTTCGAGCCTCGGGGGGAGTGGCAATCACCGACATGTCGCGTAATCCACTAATCGAAAGACTGAGAGTGCGGGGGATCGGTGTCGCGCTGAGGGTTAAGACATCCACTTGGCGTCGTAGCTCCTTGACCCTCTCTTTATGGGTGACACCGAATCGTTGCTCTTCATCGACAACCAATAGCCCAAGGTTTTTGAAACCGATATCTTTTGAAAGTAAGCGATGGGTTCCAATCACCATATCGATCGTGCCAGCTTTTAATCCCTGGATGGTTTCTTTTATCTTCTTTGGCGACTGGAAGCGTGAGAGCACAGCTATGGTGGCAAACGAGCCCTCGAGCCGCTGCTGGGCGGTGCGATAGTGCTGTTCTGCCAAGATGGTGGTCGGGCAGAGTAAAGCGACCTGTCTGCCATGAACAATATTCAGGTAGGCAGCCCGCAGAGCGACTTCTGTTTTACCAAATCCTACATCTCCACAGACAAGACGATCCATGACGACGGATCTTTGCAAGTCACGGACAACATCTTGAATCGCGGCTGCTTGGTCGGGGGTTTCTTCAAAGGGAAAGGCCGCTTCAAATGCACGAAACTCATCTCCTGGTGGGGGCAGCGGCTGCCGCTGCACGGCCGCGCGTTCCGCGTAGAGCTTGAGCAATTGATCGGCGATTTCGCGCACTTTCTTTTTTGTGCTGCGCTTGGTTTTGCTGAAGGTCAGCCCGCCGAGACGGTCCATTTTCATCTGACCGTCAGCAGCGTTGAGTCGTTGAATCTGATTCAGTCGATAAACTGGTAGGAAGAGCTTATCGCCGCCCTGGTATTCGACGACGAGCAAATCAACGGCAGAGGAACCGACTTGACGGTGCTCTAAGCCCAGGTACCTGCCGATGCCATGCTCGGCATGCACGACTAGGTCACCCACTTTCAGAGAGCGTAAATCGCTTAAGGCATTCTTAAGAGCGGACTTTTTCGATCGAGATGCTCGATGGCTTCGTTTTCCAAAAATTTCCTCTTCCGTCAGTAGAACGATGCGGTCTTCTTCTGCGATAACTCCTGAACTGAGCGTAGAGACGACGATGTAGATTTTTTCCTCTCTATTTTGCTCTTGCAGGATTGAGTCGAGATTGGCTCTCTCAACGGCTAAACCTCGATGCTCCAGCAGCACGCGAATGCGCTCGGCTTGAGTTTCTACGCGAGCACTGACGACCACCGTAAAGTCTTCGTCTTGCCAGGCGAGGAGCATTTCTACGAGAGGGTCGAGGCCGGCGTGGCGTCCTCCTTGTTTGCGTGCGAGCTTGAGTCGTTCGGACAGACGGCGCTGATCTTCGGTGCGAAGATGAGGCGTATGTTTGGGGGCGTCACCAATTTGAGCGAGAGGTTGGTTCTTTTGAGTTCCGCTGATTCGTAAACCGTGGAGAACCAATTGCTGGTGAGAGCATAATTGTTCTTCTAGCTCTGCTACGGAGAGGTAGTAGTCGCCGATTTCGTAGACGGGTCGGTCTTTTCGCCTTTCTCGCTCTTCTTGGAGTTGGTTGAGCAGAGCGCCGAGGCGTTCGGTGACTTCATCGGGATAGATCCAAATGACCGTCGTTTGGGTCGAGAAGCTTCGTAGTACGCTTTCCAGGGGAAAGAACGCAGGCAGCCAACTCTGACCTGTTGCTGCAAAGGGGCCTAGCTCGAGGTCGTCGAGAGCCAGACGAGTTTTCGAGCTGGGAAGGTTGAGACTATCGCAGAGAGCTCGGGCATTGTTCTTGGCGGCGTTGAGTAGTTCAGGCCTCATTCTAAAGCCGAATGGCGGTGGTATCGGCAGTTCCTGGAGGGAAGTCGAGGGCGTTTTCCTTTGAGTGTCCGGATCAAAGGCAGAGATTGTCTCCACTTCGTCGAAAGCCGACTCAATGCGATAGGGTGAGGGTGAGCCCGCGGGCCAAATATCGAGCAAGTCGCCACGAACGCAAAAGGTGCCAGGGTCTTCGACTTGTACCACCGCTTGATAGCCGCTGGCGTTGAGCTGTTGAGCGATCGTGCGGAGCTCAATGGTCGTGCCCTTTTGAAGCATGATTCCGCCCTTTTCTCGTTCAGCTCCTGGAGGTAGCTTGCGGAGAAGGCTGCCGACAGTTGCGACGAGAAAGTCCGGTGGGTTTGCGTTGAGGGCGCTCAGCACAGCACTGCGCCGCAAGAGGAGTTGTCGCTCGGGGCGACCCGCTTCGTAGGGAGTGCTCTCGTCTTCAGGTAGCAGCTCACAGCGAAGACTAGGGTCTAGCGCCCTCAAGCTCTCAAGAATTTGCTGAGCCAGCTCGGCTTCCGCCGTAACAATGAGACGAGTCTTCTTCTGCTTTTGAAGTTGGCCCCATTGAGCGAGGAAAAGTGCGACGGCACCGCCATAGAGCCCGGCGACATGATCGATGCTGTTTGGGTTGTGGAGTTGTTGGAGGATGATCTCTTCGAAGTGAGGAAGAGCCCTGTTTGTATTGCGAGTCACAAGGCAAACCTGCCTTGGCTGGAATTCTTTGCGGAAGTGAGAAAGTTCATCGCCAAAATTTCATAATCAGGATGATCGCTTGTTTTCAGGTACGCTTCGAGCGCATTGGTGGCTCCAATTGTGTCGTTGGCCTGTAGGAGCACAATGCCCCGGGCAAATAGCCGAGGGTAGCGAGGATCATTCTTTCCTATTTGGTCGATATAGCTCAAACGCAAAGGAGCAAGCTCGACTTGTAATGTGCTGAGGAACCCAGGAGGAAGTTGTAGCAGAAAAGAATAATGGTCGATTGCTTCTTGGGGGCTCAATTGAAAGGTCTTTCGAGTACGAAGGCCTGTGGTACGCGCCCATTGCTCATGGAAGAGAGAAGTGAGCTGAGCATCCGTTGCTAGCCATTTTCCCTCAGCGGTACGCCATGATTGTTGGGCGACGAGAGAAAATTTTCCGCCTAACTCTAGGAGTTCAACAGAGGGTTCCTGGGGCACCTGCCACTTGTGCAGTGCTTGTAGGAAAAGTTGAGACTGCAGGGCACGTAGTTGGAGCAATTCTGGAATTCGTTTTTTGAGTAAGGCATCTTGCACAAGAGCCTCGATTGCATCTAAGTGAGCTCTTTTCTGCTGGGGAGGTGAATAATTGAAGCGCCGGATTTCTTCACCGAGAGCCCGAATATTTGTTGGCAGACTCTTTGCCTGCGCTTGTCGCGCCAACTTGAGGTCCTTGTTGAATCGCTGCTTCAGCTTGCCTTGATTTAGCGGGACCGGGAGGAACTGAGGCGTTGTCGGCCGGGCAGTGACCGCGAAGGTACCCGGAGCGATGACGATCATCGTAATGATCGTTGTCTGGAGCGAGAGCGGCTTGCGGGCGATGCCTGGGAGGGGAGATGGATCAGCCATGGTGTATCGAGACGAAAGTAGAACAGTTAGCTCTCAATCTTTCAGCATTGAAGAAGAAATCTTGGCTGCCAAGGTGGAGCAAGACAATTACCTTCTTTACAGACCCTAGGGGTCTCCTCTAGGTCATCATAGTGCAAGAGAAGCGCGAGCATCAAAGAGTAAGTTTCGAAGTTGAAACAATCGTTGAGTTGGTGGGCCAGCCGCGAGAGGAGGGCAATGCCTCCGAGACAGTGTCTGGAAAGACAGTGTCTGGAAAGACAGTGGATATAAGCGTCGGAGGGCTCTTTGTTGAATCGCCAGAGCCCCTAGAGATTGGCACTCAAGTTGTTGTCAGCCTGTCTCTTCCTGGTGTTGACTCTGCAAAGCTGCCGGGATTCGTGCGCTGGGTGAAGCCCAATGGCTGGGGAATTCAATTTGGTCTTCTGGGTGTGAGAGAAACCCACGCCATCGGTAAAGTCGTGCGCAGAGCTCAGCTGGTCCGCGGGACCGGCAACTCCTGACGAGAAATCCCGCGAAAAGCGATATTTCATTGCTTTTCTTGATTTTGATCGGCCCTATCGACCTTTGCTGGCGGTAGGGCTTGCCAGCGTAGGCTCTCTCCTGGGTGCTTCATGACGCGTTGGGTCGTACCGCGCTTGAGGGAAAGGACATAGAGGGCATCTTTGCCGCTGCGGTTAGAAAAGAAGGCCAGTAAACGGCCGTCGGGGCTACAGGCAGGATAGCGGTTGGAGCCTTGACCTTGAGTCAATCGTCGTAGTTGCCCACCGTTGGTCTGGCTGATGAAGAGGTCGTGATGCCCATCGCCGAGGGCCAAAGAAAAGACGAGAAACGTGCCGTCTTCGGTCTCGCAAAACGTCGGTGCCGACGCAGAATGTGTTGCCGGAGAAACAGGTTTGCCATCGACGTAAATGCGTGGAGGTACTCCTTTGGCACCTCCCCCGACCCAGGTCAGCTGCCCAGCTGCGCTATAGCTTGGTTGGGTGGCAAAGCCGGTAGTTGAAACACGACGAAAGTCGGACAAGGCTCCCCCTTGTGCGGGCCCCTCAAAGATACCACTACCTCCATTTTCTGCGACAGCGATAGCTATCGTTTTGCCGTCGTTGGAGAAACTCGCAGAGTAGATCGACGACGGGAATGGCAGGGGAAAGGGCTCTACCGGGGAGGGTTCGCCCAGAGTTTGAGTGCGGCGATTCAGCTCGGGAGCCTGGTGAGCGCGCAGAGCTTGATCGTGGAGTGAAAGCTTTGGCGCTTCACTGCCCATTTCGTTCTCGCCCCTGAGCTGCATCAAGTAAAAAGGAGAGTAGTTCAGGCTTTCCGAAAAAAAGAGTTGACCATTTTTCCGCAGAAAAGGAGCAATGCTTGTGGCCTTTTTAGGTGAAATAGCCCGCACGCCGTAGCCATCGGCGTCGGCGCGGAAAATACGCTGATGCCTGCCCGATTGATGGGAGAAAACGAATTCACTGGCGAAGCCGCCTGGTCTTCCAGTGAGAGCCCCTAGCAGCGCATCGGTGATGCGATGAGCAGTGACGCGAGCGAGCTTCTTGTCGATCACAAGACTGGTCTTGTAGACAGGCTGGGGACCTATTGCAGGAAAATAGGCGAGGCCGAGCATTTCAATCTTTTGATCGGAGGCGGCACGAGCCGCCACCTTGATAATGGCTTCTGCACCAAGCTTTTGGAAAGCCTGAACATCCACCGGAGCTTGGAAGCTATAATTACCCTCGGGAGCCAAACTATCATCAATCACTCGGTACAAGCCACTCAGTTCCAGGTCGCGCCGCACGACGTGGCGCACGACGACATCCTCGTGCAGCAGAGTGGTCGATGGCAAAATTGCTATTTTCGGCAGGGGAGTTGTGGTCTTCCCAGTCACAACAAACTCACCAACATTGAGTTCTGGGTCTTGAGGAACCGTCGCTGGAACCTCTTCTGCTGCGAGGCGTGAGCCCTCTTGCCCTGAGCTGGGAGATCGGTCGGATTCTTGAGCCCATGAGCTGGAAGAAAAAAGAAGAGGCAATAGTAGGCGAAGAGGACGAATTTTCATGGGGAGGTTTCCTCGCTGGCGGGAGGGGGTTGGTCGACTTTTGCTTCATCGAGAGTTTCGGACTTGGACTGACTCTCCGTCGAATTATTTTCGCTCGTTGTGCTGCTGCCGGCGGGCGAGGAGGGCTTTGGCTTAGCGGGGCAGGGGCCCCGGTCTCCGCTCAGCACAGGATAGACCGTTGAGCCAAGAATATCCGGGTAAAGAGGTGGCGGGGGTGGAAGTTGCTGGCCTTGGATCTGCTGGAGAAGAAGGTTGACGCTGCGATCGAAGGCCGAGTTTCCACTTGGACTGGCCAGGGAGAAACCAGTGATGCGTCGAGTCGCGTCGACTTGGACATGAACAGCGACGCGGAGCTGTCGTAATTCTTCACAGGAGACGTCGTTGGTTGGGGGTCGAAAGCGTTGATTGAACCAAGAAGCCAACTTTCGTCGATAGATATCCACACTACGGGCCTTCAGAGGGTCTGTCTCGGTGCCGTCTGCAGCACCGTCGGCCGCTCCTTGCTCTTCCGACTCAGGCGCTGGAGACTGGTCTTCGTCGAGAAGCTCTTGGGTGACTTCCTTCGTTATTTCCGCGTCGGGAGGAGGGGGCGAGTGGTCCTGATCGGCGAGGGGAGTATCGATACTTTCTTCATCAGCTTCCCGAGGCGCTTCTGTTGTTGGAGCGGCGCGTTTTTCATAGCGCTTGACTGCGCGGGGCTGATTCTTTTTGAGCTGGGGTAAAAGTTGCTTTTTGGGTTCCGGTGAACCGAGCTTGAGAAGAGGCATCTCGACCGCGGCTTGAATTGGTACAATGATTTCTTTTTGCCGCGGAATTTCTGCTGCTGCGCCCTGGCTGAAAAGAAGAAAAAACACCCCTTGCAAGCCCAGAGCAATCAGGGCACCTGTGATCACCTCATAAGCTTTAAATACCTGCATCGGGCCTTCTCACTCTCTGGACGGCGCAGCCGCTTCCCCAGAAGGACTGCCGTCCTTGTTCGGAAGTGCTGAGGGCAAGGTATCAGGCGGCATGGTACCAGGCTCGACCAAGAGATTGAGACCATGAATACCTAATTGACGAGCAAGAGCGACCAGACGCGCGACTTCGCCGTAGCGCGCGTCACGATCAGCTCGAATGAAGAGTATCTTTTCGCTTTGTAGCTTCGGGTGAGCTTGCAGAGCAGCTGCGACGCGACCGCTAATATCCTCTTTTCCTAGAATAGTGCGACCGTCTTTTGTGATGGTGACGATAAGGCGTGAGTCCGCCACGGGTGTCGATGCGGCTTCGACTTCCGGGAGCTGGATATCGATGCCGGCTGTTAACATCGGAGCCGTCACCATAAATACAACAAGCAAAACAAGCATGACATCCACAAGGGGAGTCACGTTGATATCAGAGAATCCGCCGCGCCTTTTACGGTCTTGGACGCCGCCGCTCATGAACCGGTCCGACGCAGCCCGCTGCGGGCTCTTTCTTTCATTTCATAGGCATAGACTTGCTGCACCCAGAGATTCAGCGATGCCTTGAGCTCGTCCACAAAGTCGGCAATTCGCTTGTCTAGAAAGTTGTACGCAATTGTTGCGGGGATTGCTGCCATCAAGCCGACTGCCGTAGCAATTAAGGCTTCGCCGATTGCTGGCGCCACAACTGGTAAGGAGGCGCTCTTTTGCAAACCGATGAGGCGAAAGGCCTGCATGATACCGTAGACCGTTCCAAAGAGTCCGATAAAAGGGGTGGAAGAAGCAATGCTCGCCAAGGTCGGCATCCAAGCCGATGCCCGTTGCTCTTCTCTCGTCATTGCTCGCTCGGCAGCTGCGAGAAGTAATTCTTGACTCAAGGCTTCATCTTCTTTTCGCTTCGCTACCTCCACTAAACAACGCGCATTGGCGGCGTCGGTTTCGTGAGCCAAGGCAATCAGCTCTTCAGGGTTTTGCATCGTGAGCGTTGCTTCTTCGAATTTTCTGTTGGCTTTTGCTATTCGCTTGAGTTGCAAAAACTTCGCAACCCAGAGAAGCCAGACGTATGCTGATGCAAAGAGAAGCAAAAATAATACGAAGCGCAGAATGCCCTCCGATTCCGTCATGACGGTGACGAAATCGAAGGCGGAGTCCGGGTTTTCTTGGGTAGACATTCGCTTAAGGGTTTTTCACAAGAACAATGTCTACGCGACGATCTTTGCTCCATGAGTCTTCATCAACTCCCTTGGCATCCATCTCTCCGCGGCTTGTGGTTGTGACTTGGTTTTTATCCAAGCCTGCACCAATAATTGCTTGGGCGACATTATCAGCGCGTTCTCCGCCGAGCACGAGATTATACTCGGGTTCGCCGCGTGGATCAGCATGGCCGACGAGACGCATCGTTTGACCTTTGAGGGCACCCTCGGTGAAACAGTCTGCGAGTTTAGTGAGGACGGCTTTATCTTCTGCTCGGATATTCGCTGAGTCATAGTGAAAGTAGGCATCCGTATCCGTCAGCCCGCAGGCCTCCCGAATTGCGTCGGAGATATTGATATCTGACTCTTTCGGGTCATCGCCTGGCTTTGTCGCGGGTGCTGCTTCTGTTTCTGCCACGGGCTCTGCTGCTGGCGGTGGTGGAGGCGTCTTTACCGGGGGCTTTTCGGCTCCGCCACAGGCTGCCATTGCAGTGGTTGCGAGAATCATTGACCCCAGCCAAAGTGCATTACTCTTCTGCTTCATTCTACTTTTCTTTCTCCGAAGGTTCCTCTTGCAGCCCCTAACTAACGCCAGGACCCAAAGATTCCAAGAAAAGCGCTCTTCCTGCCCCAACAGAATGTGGCTTGCAGAAAGCAGTTTCACCTAGAAAAGCTGCAGGGCCAGGAAAACGCCAGCAATCACTCCACAGCAAATAAAGAAGGCCGTGAGATTCTTTCCCCGTGAGGATGGGGTCTCGCTGCGGCGTTGGGTTTGCAGAAGCGCTAGGGCCTGAGCAGTAATTTTATCGAGATAAATTTGCGCATCGTCGGCTCTGCTCGGATCTTCGGCGACTTGGCGATAGAGCCTTGCCAATTCGCCAAGCTGACCAGTTTCACTGGCCAGGACGATCAGCGCCTGATGGGCTCCTTCATTGGACCAGTCTTTCTTGACCTCTTGCCAAAGAGGTTCGCTGAGCAGTTGAAAGTGAGCTTGCTGGTCTTCGTGACTCGATATCGACATAGCTCGGACGTTTGGAGCTTAGCTGGCCGGCAAAAGCCGGAGCAATTCAGCAGCCTCCTCTTGAGTGCTCGTTTCTTCGGCATTTTCTTCGAGGCGCCGCAAGCGCTGCCTGAGCACTGGCAATTGAGCTGGTTCCTCTTGATCGAGTAAGGTTGCTAAGCAGCGCAGTGCGCCGCGGGCAATAGCTTCATCGAAATGCTCTAAGAGGCGGATTTGAGCATCCTGCTCTTGAGGTAGTTCAAAACCAGCGTCGTGGTAGTTGTCGGCTGCTCGCGTTACAGCGGCGCGGCCGTCACTATTCATGAATTGGTGGAGGAGGTGCCGTCTGCTCCGCTCTCGATCGTCGATTTCGCCTTCTTTGCGCTGAATAATGCGGGCTTCTCGACGTTTCTTTGGTGCCTGCTCCGCTGCTTGGGCGACTTGTGCATGAGCTAAGCGACCTTCTCGGACACCTCCGTCCGAAGGTTGTGAGCGAGGCTTGGCTGAAGCGGCCTTCATTCGTCGGGTGGGCTTTTCAAGGCGCGGAGAATCGGGTCGTCGAGCCGCAACAATGACTGGCTCGACAGGAGTCGTTGGCTTTGCAGGAGCCTTCTTTTTGCGCCTTCGACGGCGTCCACTTCGGTTAGCTTGAGTATCCATATTTCGGATTCATCAGTTCTTTTGCGATAGGCATCTCGGAGAATTCCGATCCGCCAGAAGATCAATTGATTCGTTCGATGTCCGAGAGTAATTCGCTCGGGAAGAAGAAGAGATTCTTCTTAGGGAGAAAACGCATGCGCGGCTAACTTGAGCCGATGGGGTCGTTGAGAAGCGAAAAGCTGAATAACGATTCTCAGGTGAGCCCCGGAGAGGTGGGAGACCAGAAGGTCTGACTGCGTTTCACCCAAAGACAACTTAGCATTTGCAGGGGGAGTGTTTGCAAGGGGAAAATTTTTAAATCAGCTATTTTCTCTCTTTGGGACGACTGTAAAAAAGTCATCGATGGGCAGCGTTTGGCGAAATCCTTTTTCTCTGAGGAGAATTTTTTTCAAGGGTCTCTGGTTGAGAAATAATCAGAAGTGTTTTTCTCTCCTACTTTTAGCGATACTTTTTACGACAGCCTGTGGTTCAAAGGTGCCAGTCGAGCCTTCGAGCCCAGCCTTGTCGTTGCTGAGCGAGGACGATGAAAAACGACCAGGGGCGGGTGGACCCGAGAGAAAAGAACTGAGTGGTGCTTTGATGATGCCTCTGTCGTGGAGACGCTTGGCGCATCAGTCACTGGTGCTGGAATTGCCTGAGGCGAATCGTTGGTGTTCGGTGAAGCATCGGGGGCGTTGGAGTGAACTCGTTCATCAACCAAGTGGAGCTAGTCTGTTGGTGGTGCGTCAAAAAGAGCGGCGCAGGGTTTCATTTCAGGAGTGCCGCAGGAAGGTTGTGAGTTCTCTTCGGCTTTTTCGCCAGCTGAATGAGCCAGTACAAAGCCGGGTGTGGCATGGTTGGGATGGACTCACTGGCAAGCTCGAGTTCTACTTCAACCAGCGAAGCTTCATTGTTGCTGCGGTAGGCGTAGCGACTTCTCAATGCGTTGGAGTCGTATTTGATGCCGGCAAGGCTGAGTTTTTAAGCGCCAAAACAGCCGCTTTCGTCTCAGATATTCTACCGTCGATTCATCGCGAAAAAATCGAAGAAGCCGCTCTCAACCCACAGCCAATTGTCGCAATCGATCTTGAATCTCCTGGGGTGGATTGCCGACCGTAACCAGATTACGCCGCTGATCGGAAAAGAGTCGTTGGGCAAGGTTGAGGCAGTCTTCGGCTTTTACGGCCAAGAGTGATGAAAGCCTTTCTTTCAGAGGAGAACTTGTTCGCCACAGGGCTGCCTGAGCGTTGAACTCTGCAATATCCAGAGCCTGGTCGGCCGCCGCTTCGTAGTGCCATTGGACCCTGCGCCTGGCTCGGTCGAGCTCCAGGCTTGTTGGTGGACTGTGGCAACATTCTTGGAGCAGATTTTCGAGATGCTCATAGACTTCGATGGCATGGTCGTGAGCCGATTCAGCCACTAACTCCACAAGTCCGGTCTCGGCGTAGCATTCATAACTCGCCGAAGCGTCGTAGCAGAGGCCTTTTTGATCGCAGAGCGTACTGTAAAGGCGGGTGGACATCCCATCGTCGAGAATGCGGAGGAGCATTTCTAAGGCAGGCTCCTGTGGGTCGTGGTGTCCAAGGCCTAAGTAGGCCAAGTGGATGGTGGTCTGACTGCTTCCACTGTTTTGGGTGTGCAGGAATTGAGGGCGCTTTTGCTGCAAGGGGGAGATGCTGACTAGGTCGGGAGCTCCACTGAGGGTTGCAAACTGCGTTTCAGCTTCTCGTAAAATAAGATCGGCATCGATGGCACCGGCAATACTGAGAACATTGCCTTTTGCCCGATAGGTCATTGCGTGGTGTTGCCGTAAGTCTTCTACGCTGAACGTTTCGAGAGTCTTGAGGTTGCCGGTGATTGGTTGACCCAAACCATCTCGGCCGAAGGCCAATTGGCGAACGAGGGTGTCCCCGTCAATCCAACGGCCGTCTTCCGAGAGATCCTCAAGTATTTCCTCGCGGATGATACGTCGCTCTGTCTCGATATCTTTAAATTCTGGGGCTTCGATGACCTCGGCAATGAGCGGCAGCGCGCTCGTAATATTCTCGACGGGAAGGGAGATCCCGAGAGTACCATGATCTGCCGAGGTCGTGGCTTCGAGGCTACCCCCCAAGTCTTCAAAAGCAGTTGCAAGCCGATGAGAGGAAGGGTGTCGAGGGGTGCCGCGAAAGAGCATGTGCTCAAGAAAGTGGCTCACTCCATTGGAGGCGGCGTTCTCGTAGCGTGAGCCCGTTTTTAGATGAAAGCAGATGCGGGCGAGGCGGAGTCCAGGAGTGTCTTGGACGAGGAGGTTGAGGCCGTGGGTAGTGGTTGCCTTGAGGGGGCGACTATTGAGGTTTCGAGTCACTCTCCTGCTGACTTCTCGCTCTTTTCGGCGGGATTCGATGATGAGTCCTTTGCTGACTCATCGGGAATATACTTAGGATTCATGATGACAGTCCCAAGTCGGCTCACGGCTTCAGCCACATGCTCTTCCAAGACTTGTTCTGCCTTACGAGACTGTAGCTGAGCGATAATTCTGTCGGCATCTTTTTCAAACTCTTCTCGGGTGAGCAGTTCTTTTTCTTTGAGCTGGAGCACAGCGAAGCCGGTGCGGGTCACGATTGGTTGGGGGTGAACCGAATCATCTTCCTCGAGGGCAAAGGCCAAAACCGCGGGAGACGTTTCACTCTGGGCAGTGGGGATCGGGTTTTCTTCAATCGTGAACGCTCGGGAAATTTCAAGGGCTGGACGCTCTTCGTCTTCGAGAGCTGTCTCTTGCAGCTCGTCGATGACATTCTCTTTCGAGAGGCGATCGACAGCGTCTTGGAGCTTTTCACCCTTCTGAGCCGCAGCAATTACACCTTCTGCAAAGACTTTGGCTGCAGTCTCGGCTCGAGCTGCTCTAGCCATTTGGCTCGCGAAATATTCTTTCAGCAGGTTCTCTTGGTTCTCCT
>JAKVCH010000330.1 GCA_022447485.1 Polyangiaceae bacterium
ATTTCCTGAACGAAAGGCGGCCTCCGCTTGGGACAGAAGTATTTCGATGGGAGTCTGAGTCTCCGCACTTGGTGCTTCTGGTGGCGATGATGAGGTCATATTGGCTCGTTGACTGGAAAATTAAAATTGAAAATAGACGAAAGGAACTTCGTCTGTTGAGGCGAGATGACGCAATGCGACGGCAATGCCGTAAAGCAGGATGCCTTGGATCAAAAAGTGGGCATTGCAGAATTTGCTCTTGAGCGTTTCAAAGAGGCGCTCAGGAATATAGTGACCGATCAGTCCCACAGCGAGCACGATCACTAGTTGCTGAGGCAGGTTGGGTGTGTGGCTGGAAAGAGCCCCTAGTTGGGAGAAAACCAATTCAGCTTTGGAGAAGCTTTCTGCGCGAAAAAATACCCAGCAAATACAGACAAAGTGAAAGGTCAAAAGAACGCTCGCGACCAAACCCAGGCCGTTGAGAAGCCTACGCTTTTCCGGCGGAGTTGTGGAAGACACGATTCTTCTCTCTTTATGAGATTTTCTCCACTCCGCCCAGAATCGGTTGATGCCCAGAGCTAGCCCATGCAATGCACCCCAGACGACAAATGTCCATGACGCACCGTGCCAGAGTCCGCCAAGAAGCATCGTGATGAATAAGTTAAAGTAAGTGCGCAGCTGCCCTTTCCTGTTTCCGCCGAGAGGAATGTAGAGGTAGTCCCTCAACCATGTTGATAGTGAGATATGCCAGCGTCTCCAGAAGTCGACAATATTATTTGCCTTATAGGGAGAACGAAAGTTGAGCGGAAATCTGACTCCAAGGAGTAAGGCGGAGCCAATGGCGATGTCGGTGTATCCTGAAAAGTCACAATAGATTTGCAGGGCGTAACCGATCACCCCCGCATAAACTTCTACGGAGGAATACATTTGCGGGGCGTCAAAGACGCGGTCCACAAGGTTCAGGGCCAAGTAGTCACTGATCGCGACTTTTTTAATGAGCCCGACTGCAATCAAGAAGAGGCCTTCGCTGGCCTGCAGTGGGTGATAGCTGCTCGGTCGAGAGAGCTGGGGCAGAAGATCTTTCGGGCGGACGATAGGGCCAGCGACAAGATGGGGAAAGAAGGCCACGAAGCACAGATACTCAAAATAATTTTTCTGAGGCTTGAGCTCCTTGCGATAGACGTCGATCACATAGCTCATCGATTCGAAGGTAAAGAAGCTAATGCCCACCGGTAGAGCGACATGCAACGCACTAGTGATAGGTGAGCCCCCTAAGCCTGAAATGAGATCTGATGCGACGTTGATGCCAAAGTTGTAGTACTTAAAAAAACCTAAAATACCCAGGTTCATGACAACGGTAGCAATCAGCCATTGTTTTCTTCGCCGGGGGTTTGCTGCGACATCTATTTTTCGCGCCAGCCACCAGTCGGCCGTGGAAGAGAACCAAATCAAAGGCAAGAAGCGCCAATCCCAGTGTGCGTAAAAAAAGTAGCTCGCGCCCAGAAGAAAGAGTAAGCGCACGCGACGAGCATGAATCACTCCCACCAAGGCGATGAGTCCGAGTACGGTCAGGATGTAGCGGTAGGTACCCCATTCATGCACAGGTAGACCGAGCGTGCTCAGCCCAAAATTGACTCCATCGAGGCCGGTCGCGGGCCAGGTCATCATGCTGAGCGCTAGAATTTGGAGAATGACCTGGGTTGCAGCAATACGCAGCGAACCAGGCTCTACTGAGCTGCCTGAGCTCGCCTCTCCGGCGGTAGCCGTGGTCGTCGCTTGAGAGTTTAGGCGATAAAGGGCCAGAGTGAATAGACCTGCAATACTAGCCAGACCTAGATTGCTGAGACTGGCATGAGTGAGGGCAAAGCCGAGAGTTCCGAGCCAAGGAAGAACGATCGCGTACTGACGACGGAGGAGAGCCCAGGAGATTGCGAAGACAATGGCAAAAAATTGGGCATAAGCGAGCGTGTTAAAAAGCACAGAAGTGTTTAGATCACTTCAGGCTGACACTGAAGCATTGGATTGCACTCTTGGGGTTCGATTCGTCTGGACCACCCTCCAGTCAACTGGCAACCTGAAGTGTGAGTAGCGGGCGAGTTCTACTAATTGGCGGTTCATTGGCAGCCTGTGCCTTAGGCGGCTTTTCGCTACTTTTAGGGCCGCCACCTTTTCTGTGGGCCTGCTTTTGGCTGGCGATGTACGCCGGATTATTGTGTGTCGGCTTTTATTTCCCGCGCCTAGAAATGTTCGGTCCTTGGTTATGGCGGGTTCCTGGCGCAACCGGAGCGTTGACTCTGAGTTTTGATGGAGGACCTGACCCTTTCGTGACTCCTGCGCTACTCGATACGCTCAGGAGAGCAGACGTTCGGGCAACGTTTTTCATCTATGGCCAGAAAGCTGAGGCCTTTCCTGATTTGCTGCAAGAGATAGTCGCCTCTGGCCACGAGCTGGGGTTACTCGGTTACTCGCGGAGCTCGACCGCCTTCACCAGAAGCGGTGCTCAAGTTGCGAAAGATCTCGAGCGAAGTAAAGGGGTCGTACGCTCGATTCTTGGGTGCGAGGTACTCTGGTTTCGCCCTCCGGGTGCAAAATTAAGCCAGGCCATTGCCTCGGGAGCGAGGCAGGCAAAGTTGGAGGTGGTGGGCTGGTCTGCGACAGCGGATCAAATATTTCACCCTGGGGGAGCTCAAGCGAATCTTGAGAAGTTAATCCACCGCGGAGCGATCCTGCAGGTCGTCATGAGCTCTGAAAGTCAACTCAGCGCTCTCAATTCTGCTGACCTTTCTCAAAGGCTCGAGCGCCTGCTCGACGCTATGAGAGACGCAGACCTCCAGGCGGTGACCTTGAGTCAATTACTTGAAAGAAGTGAATAGCTTGGGCTGGGCATGAGCTCTAAGCGAAAGACAGCACCGCCTCGATTTTCGCTATGATCGTCAGGAGCGAGCAGTTCGATCTGGCTGTCGTGGCTTTCGAGAAGGGCTCGGGTTACGGCAAGACCTAAACCACTTCCAGTACCCACTTCTTTCGTACTGACAAAGGGTTCGAAAAGAGTCGCTTTGATGTCTTCGGCAATTCCCGGACCATTATCTTTCACGGTCACGATGAGCAGCCCCTCGGAATTGACCGATCCGTGAATTTGAATTTTAGGAGAGGTAATTGGGGCCTTGCTCAGAGCTTGAGCAGAGTTCATGAGGAGATTCAGAAATATTTGCGTGAGCTGAGCATCGTCGAGGAGTAGAGGAGGAAGAGAATCGCCGAGCTGCACATCTATTTTAACTGCTTCAAATAATTTTTGGGGTTTTAAGAGCGTGAGAACACCCTGTAGAGCCAGCTGCAGATTACCTTGTCCGTCGACAGGTTGGGGCGAATGTCCCTCCTGCTCTTGGTCATGGCTCGATCGGGCAAAAGCCAAAAGATCCTTGAGGATCAAGTCAATGCGTTCGGTCTCTGCTTTGATCCTCATAAGAAAGTCCTTTTCTTCAGAGGGCTGAAGCTCTTCAGAGAGCAGCAGGTCAGTTAATCCCATCAACGCGCTCAAGGGGTTGCCAATTTCATGGGCGAGGCCCGCCGAAAGACGACCAACTGATGCGAGGCGTTCGCTCTTGACCAAGGATGCCTGGGCAGCTTCTAACTCTGCGGTTTTTTTCTCGACCTGTCTGACTTGCTCAGCAAGAGCTGCCTTTTCGGCTTGCAGGTTACTGGTCATCTTAATCAGGCTTCGACCGAGCTCTTGCACCTCAGCAGCCGCATGACGTGGGTAGGTGTTCATCGTGCCGCCGCCCGACACCCGAGCTGCCGAGTCTCGTAGTTCTAATATAGGACGCACGATCCAACGCGTGAGCGCAAAGTTTGAAAAACTGAGCACAGTCGCCGCTAGAAGCAGCATATAAAGCGCCATTAACTGCGTGAGTTGGCTGGCCGCTTTTAGGTCCGGAGCAAAGAGACTGATCAGGGTAATCTGAGCATTTGTACTTTTTTGGGAGATGGCGAGGTAGAGACGGTCACGCCATTCGAATATTTTGCTTTGGTACTCTTGGGCAATGCCCTTTTGCTTTTTAGCCTCTTTTTGTGACCATGCGGTGATGGGGGCAACCAGCTCTGGGCGGCCTTGTTGCGAGAGAACGCTGCCGTCGGCAGCGAGCACCAGCCAGGCGGCGATTCTGCCGGAGTTCACCTGCTGAGCACAGATTTCTGCGACGGCCGCAGGGTCATTGCTCGCCTTTTCCAGGGTCTGGGCGGAAAGCTCTTGCAGATGCGCTTCATCGGCTTTTTGTTGGACTCTCGAAAGAGCCAAGCGAGTGTAGGTGAAGGTCGCAAAGTAGAGAGGTAGGAAGGCAAAGAGCAGAAGGCCTCCCAAGAGCATCAATAATCTGAGTCTTAAACCGCC
>JAKVCH010000331.1 GCA_022447485.1 Polyangiaceae bacterium
TGAGTTGGAGTACTCCTGGGCGGAGCTGGAGCATGTACAAAGCGAATTGAGCAAAAAGGAGCAATTGGCTGCGGTCGGAGAATTAGCCGCTGCGATTGCTCATGAGGTGCGTAACCCACTTGCGATTATCAAGAATGCCGTCTCGGGCCTGCGCCGTCCCAGCCTGGCCCCAGATGACCAGGCGACCCTTTACGAAATTGTTGAGGAAGAGTCGGAGCGTCTGAATCAGTTAGTTGCTCAACTCTTGCGCTTTGCGCGACCAATTGAAGCTGCCCGAAGACCGGCGAATTTGAAGGATATCTGCTTGGCCGTAGGAGAGCGTTTTTCGGTCGATGATTTCAGCGTCGAGGTGCAGGAGTCAGCCTATGCTAAGCCGGTTTCCGTTGACCCAGGGCTTTTTGAGCTAGCCCTGGAAAATTTGCTGGAAAATGCAAGACAAGCGATGGACGAACGAGGAAGAGTCTTTGTGGAAATTGATAAAGGACAGTTTTCCGACGGCCAGGCTGCCATTGTGATCCAAGTGATGGATTCGGGGCGAGGGATGGATCGTAGTGAGCTTACGAAGGCTTTACATCCTTTTTTTACAACCCAGCCCCGAGGTACCGGATTGGGTTTACCGATTGTCCAAAAGATTGCTGACGCTCATGGCGGAGACCTTGAGCTATCCTCCGAATTTGGCCAAGGGACAGTCGTCACCCTGAGAGTCCCAGCCCCTGATGCTATGGACGACAGGCCTTCTGCGAAGGGAGTCAGGCGCTCCCCCAGCTATGGTCCGCGACGAAGAATGAGATCGACCTCCCCTGCTACCGAGGTAGGGAAAACTAACTTGCCAGTGACTGAGTCAGAAGTCAGAAATCAGAAATCAGAATGAGCCGAGAGATGAGTCAGTTAGATACAAAGAGCCAGAGAAGCGAAACGATTCGCCGTGATAAGAAGTTCGTCTGGCATCCCTACACAGAGATGTCGTCCTATATCGAGTCGACCGAGCCGCTCGTGATTGATCGCGCTGCAGGAAGCCGTCTTTTTGAAAAGGACGGCAGAGTTATTATTGACGGCAACTCGTCATGGTGGACTGCCCTTTTAGGGCATCAGCATCCCCGACTGGTAAAAGCCTTGACAGACCAGGCGCAGCGGCTCTGCCATACTTCGCTCGGCGGAGTCACTCATGAGCCAGCTGTTGATTTTGCTGAGGAGGTATTGCGGGTTGCTCCGCCCGGCGTCTCCCGGGTGTTCTTTAGTGATAACGGCTCGACGGCTGTTGAGGCAGCATTGAAGATGGCGGTTCAATTCCACCAACAGCGACCGGTGAGTCAGTTTCGTCCTCAGTCTCCAGGCTCCCGAACTCACTTCATCTCCTTGGAAGATGCATTTCATGGTGAGACGATGGGCGTGACCGCTCTGGGCGGCGTGGAGGCTTTTCGGCGACCCTTCGGCTCCATGACCATGCCAGTGACGCACTTACCTTCGCCGGCTGATGACCTGGACCGCTCTCTTAGCGCTTTGGAGCAGGTGCTCAGCGAGCGCGAAGGCGAGATTGCAGGCTTGGTTGTGGAGCCGCTAATTCAAGGCGCTGGGGGCATGAAGATCTACGACCCTGAGTTTTTGAATCGAGCGAGAGAGCTAACAGAGCGCTCCGGTGTTCTATTGATCGTTGATGAAGTTTTTACTGGCTATGGGCGTACAGGCAGTTTCTGGGCTCTGAATCAGACGGCGATTCAGGCGGATATTGTTGCTTCAGCCAAGGGCATGAGCGGCGGTATGCTGCCTTTTGCTGCTACTCTGACGAGTGAAGAAGTTTATCGAGCGTTTTTAGGCGATCGCTCCCGCACCTTCATGTACGGCCATACCTATTGCGGTAATCCTCTTGGGGCAGCCGTTGCGGCTGAAGTCCTGCGGGTTTATCGCGATGAAGAGATCCTCGCGGGGGTTCAGGCACGAGCAAAAATGATTGCTGAAACGTTTCAGCAATTAGCAGCCCTGCCAGGTGTCGAAAATAGTCGCAGTTTGGGTATGTGCGGAGCGCTCGAATTGAACCCAGGAGAGTCTCCTTCTCGGAAGGGCTATTTGGCGAACGCCGGTTGGGAAGTGTATCGCTTGGCCTTGGAGCGAGGGGTCTACATTCGACCTCTGGGCAACGTGGTCTATACGGTTCCTCCTCTCAATATTCCTGAGGAAGATCTTGAGCTCTTACTTCGAGTGCTCGCAGAAAGCGTTATGGAGGTCGTTGGTTTTCATGGCGAATGATGCACCACGGGAAGACGCCGAGGAGCCGCCGCAGCCGCTTCGTGCTGGCGAAAAAGGGACGGTGCTGATTGTTGATGATGAACGCAATAACCTGGTTTCGCTGGGTCGCATCTTCCGTAAAGAATCCTTGCGAGTTTTAGAGGCGGAGAATGCGCATCAAGCCCTCGAGCAACTGAGGGCCCATCAGGTTCATGTTGTTCTGACAGATTTAATGATGCCCGGACCCAGTGGCGTTGAGCTACTTAAGGCTGTCAAAGAATTGTCGCCGCAAACCGAGGTCGTACTGATGACGGCTTTTGGCACAGTGGAAACCGCTGTCGGCGCTATGCGTGAGGGAGCCTATGACTTTGTCGAAAAGCCACTTAAGCGAGCGGATATTGTTCGCTCCGTGCAGAAGGCGCTTCAACATTCCCGACTCGTCGCTGA
The DNA here is from genome assembly GCA_022447485.1 of Polyangiaceae bacterium. GTDB lineage: Bacteria > Myxococcota_A > Polyangia > Polyangiales > Polyangiaceae > NIC37A-2. Next base: position 2,671 of record JAKVCH010000331.1, read on the forward strand.
AAACCAACAGTTGAAAGAAGAGATACGGGTTCTGACAAGCCGCGAAATTGTCGGCCAGAGTCGTCGCCTACGGGCCGTGCTCGAGTTAACAGCGCAGGCGGCTCCGTCCATGGCTACTGTGCTTATTTTAGGGGAAAGCGGCACCGGAAAGGAGCTGATTGCTCGCTCTTTGCATAGTCAAAGCACTCGCTCTGAGAAAGAATTTATTGCTGTGAATTGTTCCGCAATCCCTGAATCGATTCTCGAGGCAGAGCTCTTCGGTTACGAAAAGGGTGCGTTCACTGGCGCTACGGGGCGGCGCGCTGGACGTTTTGAAAGAGCTCAGGGGGGAACTCTTTTTCTTGATGAAGTCGGTGAGCTTTCGCCGGCGGTGCAGGTTAAATTATTGCGGGTGATTCAAGAAGGTGAGTTCGAGCCATTGGGCGGCCAGGCCCGTAGTGCTGACGTTAGAATTGTCGCTGCCACCAATCGCGATTTGCGTGCACTTGTCGAGGCTGGTGAGTTTCGAGAAGACCTCTTCTATCGCTTGAACGTTATTTCTATTACGGCTCCCGCTTTAAGGGATCGGCGAGAAGATATACCGCTTTTGGCCGATCATTTTCTGGGCATCTATTGTCAAAAGAATGCTCGCGGACGACTGAGCATTTCCAAAGACGTTTTACGGGCTTTAAGTGATTGGACTTGGCCTGGTAATGTTCGTGAACTTGAGAATGTGATGGAGCGCGCGTCGGTGCTTTGCCGCGGGACAGAGCTCACCCTCACTGATTTACCAAATGAGGTGGTCGAAGCTGAGGCGCAAGAGCAGGAGAGGGTGGTTTTCGAGATAGGGACTCCTCTTGAGGAGGTCGAGCAAAAGATGATTCGAGCCACCTTAATGCATGCTCAAGGAGATAAGTCGCTTGCTGCTCAGCTATTAGGAATTTCGGCGCGAACGATTTACCGGCGTTTGGGCGAAGAGTCCTAAGCGGCGTTTTGATGAGCGATAATCCTTTAGCCACTTTGTTCAGTGTTTTGTTCAGTGTGATTGCGTCGTTCGGCCCGTTCTCCTGAGATCTTCAATGACAACTTGTCAGAATCAATTCCCCCGAGCTTGGCGTTTCTGACAAACTGTCAAATTTGCTTTTCTTGGCCGAAATTCTCCGAGAAAATAGCTGAATTTTCTCCATTGACCGTTGGCACACATCTCGCTTTAAGAATGCTGGGCGGTCGACTCTCGATCCTGTCAAAGAGTCGCGTCTTCACTGATCCGACATTTCCTCACTGTACATACGTCAAAGCATCCCGGTGTCCCTCGACCTCATCATCAAGAAGTACTTCCCAGCTTTAGCGCTGGTGCTGATTGCCGTCATTGCATGGTTCCAAGCCAACGGTGTCAGCTATTTGGTCGATGCTGCTGTGGCGCCGGGTAGCGGTCCTACATTTGCGCCGCAAATGGCAGGAAAAACGACTCAGGTGCCACGACCCTCAGTCGATGCGATTCACAATCGCAATCCATTTGATTCAACGACAGGCCCTCTGAACGCTGAAGAGGTCGAGCTACCTGTTCCTGAAGAAGAAGAACTGACTGTCGATGACCCTTTGAGCGTGCCGAATTGTACCGGCGTGACGATACATGGAGTGACAGAGTCAGATGACCCTCTCTGGTCTTTTGCAATGATTAGCTCCTCTGGAGAGAAGG
>JAKVCH010000332.1 GCA_022447485.1 Polyangiaceae bacterium
GACTAAGAACCGCCGAGACTAAGAACCGCCGAGACTAAGAACCGCCGAGACTAAAAACGGCCGAGACTGCACACAGCCGAGACTGAAGGAGACCAAGTGGAACTAATTTCACCCGAGCCCAAAGGTTGATAGTTCACCGTCTCCCGCGCTGGAAACCGAGCACTAGGCAGCATCTGCCATCAAGGCCAAGCGTCTTTTGCGGGCGAGAACGACAAGAATCAAGCACAACCCTGACAGCGCATACGCTCCGTCGCGCAGGAGAGGGCTACCTGAGTTGGCGACTCCAATCCCAGCGATCGCCCAGACGTAGACACCAGCAAACGCCAGGTCTGCACAGCGCAACACGACGCGTGCGCAAACACCACAGGCAGTGGCGATTAAAGCAAGCGTAAAAATCGGGCTACGCAACAATTCCTGCAGGCCCATCGTGTGTAGGACTACCGTTGTGTTGGCAATTGTCGCCAAACTGATCCACCCCAGATAAAGACTAAATGGTAGGCGAATCGCCCAGCGTTTCAGTCGCCCCTCTAGCAAAGCCGAGGTGAGCTTGCGATAGATCACGATCAAAGTGATTAAAATCGTTATCATCAACAAGAGCGAAAGGACAAACTGTTCATAGTGCCACGCAAAGATCCAACTACTATTTGCCGCGGTGTTGAGTAGATACCAGGAGCGGAGCTTACCTAACTCCGGATCATCACGTAGCGACGGCATCGCTTGAGCGACACTGAAGATAATCAGCGATAGGTAGATCAGGCCCCAGATCGAGAACACGTAGCCAGCAGGCGTGAAGGCGATATCGAACTGGTCAGAGATTTCTCCTGTTTGGCGGCCATTGATGGGCAAGGCATTCGCAAGCGCGTTGACCGTGATCATTACCGCGGTGCCTAAAACGATGAACCAACTTTTCACCCAGGTAGACTATCAGCTCAGGAGCCTCGCCGCACGTTGGGCCTGCTCACCGTAACTTAAAGAGAGCCTGCCGGCCGGAGATCGATCGACTCAAACAGCTCCAGACGTACGATAAGGCGAGGCACAGACAGTGAGAAGTTCGAAGTCAGGTGAGATCAAAACGGTCCAAATTCATCACTTTGACCCAAGCCGCAACAAAGTCGTCCACAAAGGACTTTTGTGAATCATCACACGCATACGCCTCGGAGATGGCTCGCAATTGAGAGTTCGAACCAAAAACAAGATCAACGGCAGAGGCTGTCCATTTGACCTCCTCCGACCCATGTGTGCGGCCTTCGTAAACGTCGTCGCATTCCGCCGACTTTTTCCAATCAGTGCTCATATCGGTGAGGTTGAGAAAGAAGTCGTTCGTTAGGGTCTCCGGACGATTGGTGAACACGCCCAGCTGCGACTCACCCAGATTAGCATTCAGCACCCGCATTCCACCAACGAGGACAGTCATTTCAGGCGCCGTCAAGGTCAACAGGCTGGCTCGATCGAGCAATAGCTCTTCGGCAGGTCGGTCATGGCCTGGTCGACAGTAGTTGCGAAAACCATCAGCGGTCGGTTCGAGAACCGCAAACGAATCGACATCTGTCATCTCTTGTGTGGCGTCAGTTCGACCAGGCGCAAAGGGGACCGAAACATCATGTCCGGCTTTCTTAGCCGCCTCCTCCACGGCAGCACATCCCCCTAAAACAATCACGTCTGCGAGAGAGACCTGCTTACCGCTTGTTTGGGCTGCATTAAATTCGGATTGAACCTGTTCCAAGGTTTGCAAAATACTCGACAACGCTTCCGGCTGATTCACCTCCCAGTCTTTCTGAGGTGTCAGTCGAAGACGAGCTCCATTGGCCCCCCCGCGCTTATCGCTGCCCCGAAAGGTCACGGCAGATGCCCAGGCAGTCGAGATCAGTTGGGAAATAGAGAGGCCCGCAGCGAGAATTTTTTTCTTAAGCTCAACAGCATCCTGCTGAGCAATTAATTCGTGGTCGACTTCTGGAATTGGGTCTTGCCAAAGAAGAACTTCAGATGGGACCCAATCTCCCAGGTAACGTGCGACCGGACCCATATCGCGATGAGTTAACTTGTACCAAGCCTTAGCAAAAGCTTCGGCAAACTGCCCTGGGTTTTCATGAAATCGCTTTGAAATAGGCCCATAAACGGGATCTAATCGTAGGGCCAGGTCCGTGGTGAACATGATGGGTGGGTGTCTTTTCGTAGCATCATGTGCGTCAGGAACAGCGTCGCTCGCACTCGCATTCGTAGGCACCCACTGGGTCGCTCCAGCGGGGCTTTTTGTTTGCTCCCACTCATACCCGAAGAGATTATCAAAATAATTATTGTCCCATTTCGCTGGCTCGGTGGTCCAGGCTCCCTCAAGACCACTTCCTATTGTATCGCTAGCGTTGCCGGTGCCGAGGGTGTTTTTCCATCCCAGTCCTTGCTGCTCTAGGCTAGCAGCTTCAGGCGCGGGCCCGACGTACTTATCAGGGTCACCAGCACCATGAGCTTTTCCGAAGGTGTGACCGCCGGCAATTAGCGCGACCGTCTCTTCGTCGTTCATGGCCATCCGGCCGAAGGTTTCTCGAATGTCTTTGGCCGCTGCAAGAGGATCGGGCTTGCCGTGCGGGCCCTCTGGATTAACGTAAATCAATCCCATTTGAACGGCACCCAAAGGGTTAGCAAGCTCTCGTTCTCCCTTGTATCGCTCATCACCTAGCCATTCACTTTCCGGCCCCCAATAGATATCTCCTGGGGGCTCCCAGGCATCTTCACGCCCACCGCCAAAGCCAAAGGGCTTCAGGCCCATCGATTCAATCGCGCAAGTGCCAGTGAAGATCATCAGGTCGGCCCAGGATAGTTTGCGACCATACTTCTTCTTAATTGGCCACAGCAATCGCCGAGCCTTATCGAGGTTCACATTATCAGGCCAACTGTTAAGAGGCGCGAAGCGAAGAGTTCCCGCGCCGGCCCCACCACGACCATCTTGAATACGATAGGTGCCTGCGCTGTGCCAGGCCATTCGAATGAACAATGGTCCGTAGTGTCCGTAGTCTGCGGGCCACCAATCTTGAGAGGTTTTCATCAGCTCGAAGATGTCTTGCTTCAAGGCATCCAGGTCGAGAGTTTTAAACTCTTTTGCGTAGTCAAATGATTCACCCATCGGACTGGCAATCGGCGAGTTCTGGTGAAGAATTTGTAGATTAAGTTGATTGGGCCACCAATCTCGGTTCGAGAAGGCTCCCGCCGCTGTATGGCGGTGAGCTGGGGGACTCATCACTGGACACTTACTTTCACTATTCATCGTATCTCCACGGCTTTCGACATTGTTGACCCTATTTTATACGGACCGTGCGAACTTTTGGAAAGAGTCGCCTCCTTGCGCGCTGTCAGGAGCCTCGCCGCACGTTGGGCCCTGTCCCCGTCACTTTCCGCAAGCAAACAAGCTGGGGACAGGCGAAATCATCTCGCCCAACAGCGAGCTGCTCTCATGGCCTGGAACCTGGCAGGCCTCGGGAGGAGAAGGCGCTCCCGACAAAGAAGCGATTCATCATCATTTCCCCGGCTCTTCAAAGCTGAGGCTCTCCAGGGAAATCCCATCCTCAGCCAGCACCTGCTCAAGTAGCTGCTCCATGAACTGGCGGACAGCTCCTGTACCTTCGTAGAGACGTCGGTGAAGCAGCGCATCCTCCGGGCTCGAATTCACGCAGCCTTTGCTGTAACGCTCAAATGCAGAGAGCGATGTCAGCAAGCTGGCCAAGTGATTCGGACACTCACAATCCACGCTCGATTGAATCGTTCGGAGTCTAGCTAGCTGCTTCGCGCTAAATCGGGGAACTGGATTCGATTCGTTGCGCGATTCAGCCAGAGCCCGCTGGTTTGCCTTCGTCACGCGGACTTGTTGCTCGACCCGTTCATGCAAATCGCCAAGCTCAATCGGCTCTTGGAGCAAGCGAACGCCAACGCTTGAGAGAGTCCGTAAGACAGAAGCGCGCCCGAAGTGGTAAAGAACGACAGCATCATTCGCGCCCACTCTTTTGCCTAAGCGCTCCAACGCCACGTTCGGTCGTTCACCCAGGAGGTCCAAATCGCAAATCAGGACATCGCAACCACCCTCACAAGACAATGCATCCATGGTCTCGGCGCAGGCAACAATATTCCAATCGAAGTTCACAGCCTTGAGACGCACTTCGAGCTGAGGATGTAGGAGCGCAACGCGAACTGTCGCGTCCTCTGCAGCAGCGACGAATGGTTGACCCAACTCGCGCAACTTTTTGACTAGCTCCTCGTCGGACATCTCGACGGCCACTCGGATGGCGAGCCCCCTCGAGGTCAGCTGTTTGAGTAATTGCAGCCTCTCCACATCATCATCGTTATACCTTCTGCCA
>JAKVCH010000333.1 GCA_022447485.1 Polyangiaceae bacterium
GGTGGGTTGGTCGAAAAAGTGCACGCGGCGAACAAGAAGATTGTGATGAGCCTGGGAGGAGACGGCGCGACGTCGCAAATGGCCGCATTGATTGGCACTCCAGCACAACAGACCTTTGCAAACAACGTTGCGGCTAAGATGCTGGAGTGGGGCTACGACGGAGTGGACTTCGACTTCGAATTTCCTGGTCGTGATTCTACACCGGCGGAGTTCACGGAATTCTTCCGTATGATCAAGGATGCCGTTCGTGCTGTGAAGTCTGATGCTCTTGTTATGTTTGGTATCGGCCCGGGCTGGTGGCTTGCTGAATACCAATGGGCCGAATTAGGCGCGCTCGCAGATTATGGGTTCTATTTTTGTTATGATTGGAGCAACCCCCAACGCGGGCCAGTGACCAAGCCGGGAGCTCCTTACAACATCAATGGCGGTGGGCAGTTAAAAGAGGCCTCTTGCCGTGGAGGCATTGATTATATGATTGGTCAGGGCTTTCCCGCCGAGAAGGTTGTCGTTGGTCTGCCTTTTTCTTCCGTAGGCGGCTCTCTCTACAGAAATGCGCCGTCAGCGGTGCTCAACGGGATACCGGAAGGGAACTCGCTGGAGGTCAATATTGGTACTGATTGGTGGACGAATTCTGCCGCGATTACAATGAAAACCAATGCTTTTCTCGACCCGACCCAATCTGTCCTCTGCTCCTTACCCGATGGCGATTGCAGTGGTGGTGCTGTAGCAGCCGGAGTTGGTTTTTGGCATTTCGGTCAGGAAAATTATGAGTCAGGGGCAGACCTTTCCACAGCCATGAGAAATGCCGTCGATGCACTGAAGTAGAGCTCTGTGCCAAGGGCACCTCGGCGGTGGAACGTTGCTGCTGCCGCTGCGTTGATAGAAGAGAGCGCTCTGCTTCCAATAAAAAAGCCTCGCCGGAGCGAAGCCTTTTTATTGGATGTACGGAGAGAACTGCTGCTTAGAGTCGGTGCACAGAGCAGGAGTTGGTCGAGCCACCGGGCAGCAGAGCGCCGGACACAATCACGACCTTATCGCCCTTTTTCGCAAGACCAGAGTTGAGAGCGGCCTGAACAGCAATCGTATGCTGAGCATCACTGTCCGCCATCTCACCAACGATCATGGATGTGACGCCTTTGGTCACACAGAGTTGATGCGCGGTCTTGTCGTTCGTGGTGAGGGCCAGAATCTGTGCCTTCGGGAAGTACTTGCGCACGGACTTGACGGACTTCCCGCCCAAGGTCGAGACGACAATAAGATCGATATTCAGATCTCGGGAAGCATTCACTGCTGACTTACAAATTGACTCGGTAATTGCGATATCGCCGGTAAATTCTTCGACGTGGTTTGGCTCGCGTTGGGCCATCACATCGTCACTGCGCTTGCAGATCTGAGCCATGATGCCGACGGTTTCCGAGGGGTACTTTCCCTTGGCAGACTCGCCGGAGAGCATCACAGCGTCGGTTCCATCGAGGATAGCATTCGTGACGTCACCCGCTTCGGCCCGAGTCGGTCGAGGATTCTTAATCATCGACTCGAGCATCTGGGTTGCAGTGATCACAGGCTTACGAGCCTCGTTGCACTTATGAATCATCATCTTCTGCGCAAAGATGACTTCTTCAACGGGAATCTCGACACCGAGGTCACCACGAGCGACCATGATGCCGTCAGACGCTTCAAGAATGCTGTCGAAGTTATCGACTCCTTCTTGGTTTTCGATCTTCGAGATGATTTTGATATTGGAGCCACCGTTAGCCGCGAGGAGCTCGCGGATCTCCTTCACGTCGTCTGCTTTTCGGATGAAAGATGCGGCAATGAAGTCGACTTTCTGTTGGCAGCCAAAGATCAGATCTCCCTTGTCTTTCTCAGAGAGGGCAGGGAGGGTCACGGCAACACCAGGAAGATTGACCCCCTTCTTATTGCCTAATTCCCCTGTGTTCAGGACTTTACAAACGGTCTCTGCGCCTTCGATAGCAACGACCTCTAATTCTATCAGACCATCGTCGAGAAGAACGGTGTTGCCAACGCTCAGATCTTTCGAAAAGTTCTCGTAGGTCACGGCCACACGCTCGCCGTTTCCAACGACTGATTGATCGGTCGTGAGAGTGAATGTTTGTCCTGCCTCGAGGAGCGCACTCCCTCCCTCAAGCTGCATCGTGCGAATTTCAGGACCTTTGGTGTCGAGGAGGATGGCAACCTTCAGGCCTTTTCGTTCTTCGACGATTTCGCGCAAGGCGCGGATACGCCCGCCATGTTCATCAAAATCACCATGAGAGAAGTTGAGGCGCATGACGTTCATGCCAGCGTCCACCAACTTGGTGAGGTTCTCTTTCGATTCAGAGGCGGGTCCGATAGTGCAGACAATCTTAGTTTTTCGCATTTTAGTGCATTTCCGGTGGGCTGGGTTTCGTCATCGATTTGAGGGTCAGCGCCACCTCGTAGTTAGGGGGCAGACAGCATCTCTTGGGATGCTCGTGTGGTAGCGTTGTCATCGAAGGAAGAGAGAGAATTCTGCTGCCCTTATGATCTTGTGATTCTTTGGTTCACGGCTGGGTTTCAGTGAGGCGCTTCATGCCAGAAGAGGACAGCGAATGACAGTCACGAGCTCAATAATTGGAGAAATCTTCACACTTTCTCGATGTTTCCCTCGGAAACGCTTGAGTGAGGCGCGCTCGCGGCCGGGCGGAAAACCCCATGAAAGCGGTTGGAAATAGAGGGAAGGACTTTTTTGACGTCTTTCAGTTCCGCGACGGGGCGTCTGCACGAAACCTAGCGGCCAGGGGTTTCGTGCAGAAAGTCATGAATTAGTCTATGCAGGCAAACTGGAAAGAGGTCGAGAACGACAGTCTTTCCGTCAGGTTTATCTAGTTAGAGGGGCTTTATGCGTTCAATCGTCTTACCAATCTCGGGTGTCTTTTTGTTTTTTGCCTGCGGAGGAAACCCACCTGCAGCTTCCCCGGACTCTGTGAGTGGAGAAGAATCAGGGAAAACGGCGCGAGCGTCCGAGAATCAGCAGAGCGCTGATCAGGCAAAAGACAGTGCGGCAGAGGGGAAGCCGGCGAAGGGCAATGAGTTTCAGCTCCAAAACTCGAGCACAGCGGGGGGCGCTCACGGGGTGAAGGAATCGAAGATTCGGCCTACGGCAACGGAAGCTGCCATGAAGTTCTTTGTCATCGATAAAGCAAAAGGCCCGATACAAGGAGTGGTCATCTCTCTGACCTCGCCGACGGGAGAAACTTACTACACCGGTGAGAGTGACGAACTTGGCTATGCCGAGGTTTTGGTTCCCAATGGCCAAAGCTATGAACTCGTTTACCTGAGTTTAGGCCGAAAAAAGATCAGTGCGAAGGTGCCGGTTTCTGATGAACCAAATCAAAATATTCAGCTGACCTTGCGCTACAAGCCTCGGGAGCCTCGACCAAGAAAAGCACGCCAGGGTAGTTCGATTCCCGTGACCACTGGAGGGGCGCCTGTGACGGCTGCGCCCGGTTTTATCCTTCAGGGAGTGACCTTTGATTCAGCGAAAGCGACAATTCGTCCAGAGTCGTATCAGCGTCTGGATAGCGTATTAGAATACATGAGCCACAAGCTGAGCGCGCGGATTCAGATTTCTGGCTACACAGATAATATCGGCGATCCTGCAAAGAATCAGAAGCTCTCGGAGGCGCGGGCGGAGGCCTGTCGCAAGTACCTGATGGAACACGGCATTGCAGGAGATCGGATTGAAGCCGTTGGCTTTGGCGAAGCAGATCCAATTGCCTCGAATGAAACCGTAGAGGGGCGGCAGGAAAACCGTCGCATCGAGGCGAAAGAACTCTAGTTGCTCGATCGGTTGGTTCTTTTGCCCTACCAATGAAGCGAGGCAATTGATGAAGCGACGCAGCTATTCCTCAAGAAGTCGTAAAGCTCCGCTTATGGGGACAAGCAACCAATCAGGTCGATGCTCTGCTTCGTAAATGATCTCGTAGAGAGACTTTTCTAAGCAGTAGATCTGTAGCTGTCTTTTGAGCTCGCCCTGACTTGAGGAGTGGGCTTCGCCTAGGGCGAGAAAGTCATAGCCGCTGAGAAAAGATTTACAGACGTCTTCACTCCACGCGCGGGCTCGCTCAGGGTGACAGCCAGTGCTGCGAATCGAGTGCTCGGCTGCATAATCAAAGGAGCGCAGCATGCCCGCTAAGTCGAAAAGAGGCGAATTCTTCGTCCTTCGTTCGTTGAGGGAGCGGCTTGGCTCGCCCTCAAAGTCGATAATGCGCGGCATGTCGTTGGTCTGCAGGGTTTGACCTAAGTGATAGTCACCGTGTACCCGTTGCCAGGGAAGTGTCTCCCGAGGAAC
>JAKVCH010000334.1 GCA_022447485.1 Polyangiaceae bacterium
AGCTCGCAAACGTGGCGCCTCCGTGATGAAGCTGAGCGAACGAAGCTCGGAAAGCGAAGTCTCTCAGACCGAAGGAAGCCGCTCCAATACTCGACAAGGCTCCCGTAGACGCCGCGGTGCGGGCGAACAACGTGGCGCTGGCGAACAACGCGGTGCGGGCGAGCGTCGAGAAGCCAGAGGTCGGCGCCCCTCCGGAGAAGGCCGCTCCAATGGTCGCGCCGCCAATGGCGGCCGTCGCGCCCAAGGCGAAGGACGATCAAGCGAGGCCCGAGCGAATGGCAGCCGCCGCGCCCAAGGCGAAGGACGCTCTGCAGGTCGATCGCAGCGCTCCGAAAATCAACGCACCGGAAGTCAACGCTCAGCGGATGACTCAACTTCCGGTGCGGCATCCAGAACGCGTCTCGGTGAGCGCTCACGAGCTCGACGTCAAGCAGCCAGCGCCGCCGGCGATGAGCCTCGACGTCAAAGACGCAGCCGCCGCGCCGACGACTAGACAAGCGCAGCTTCCAGGGGCATGCCACCAGCATGTGGCTGGTTGTTTCTGCTTGTTCTGGTTTTCTGGCTGTCGTCTTGGGCGCTTTTGGTGCCCATGGTCTGAAGAAGAGCATCGGTGCGCTGGAAGACAGCGCGGCACGATTCGAGTGGTGGGAGACGGCTGCCCACTACCACTTGATTCATAGCGTGATACTCGCCCTGGTCGGCCTACTCATTCTGCAAACCGGCAGCCAGGCGCCTCGTGCTCTCCAGGTCGCGGGCATCGCTTTCAGCGTTGGCATGCTCATCTTTAGTGGATCGCTCTACACAATGACCCTGACGGGCATTCGTCTGCTCGGCGCGATCACGCCCCTTGGTGGACTCGCCCTTCTCTGCGGCTGGGCGGCCCTGGGATGGGGTGCCTGGCAACTACGCGGCCTCGCCTAAAGCTTCGCGCCAGCTGAGGAGCCCGCCGCTCAGGGAGCTGCAACAACTTCATAACAAGGCTTGTAGCCGCCACCGATCTTCATGCGACCTTGCTCGACGAAGCCCCGCAGCAGGCGATCCAAATGCTCAGTCAAAGCCGGCTCGGCATGAATCTGGAAAGGACCTCTTTCTTGAATCAGCTTCACGGTGGGCTGCTTGATATTTCCGGCGACGATGCCGGAAAATAGCTTCCTTAATTCAATAGCTAATTCGTGGCGCGGCTGATTTCGATGTAGCTTGAGGGCCGCCATCGATTCATGAGTTGGCTCAAAAGGCTCCTTGAGCTCATCGTCTATCAGAAGCTCACTATGATAATAGTAGGGATCTTCGCGCTCTCTACGACGCTCAATCGCTTCATTTTGGCCTTGGATCGCTCGCTCTGCCACCTGCTCGGGCTGGTCGATAAGAATCTCGTAATAGCCAGCCGCTTCATCACCCAAGGTGGCGCGAATAAATGCATCAAGCGATTGAAAGTACTCCGCTTGTTCGGGGCCTGCGGTCAACACCAAAGGTAAAATGCAATGACGGTTCTTCGGATTCATCTTTAAAGCGAGGACGTAGAGCAATTCTTCTGCCGTGCCTGCGCCGCCGGGAAAAACAACCAAACAATGTGCGAGGCGCACAAACGCCTCGAGACGCTTCTCGATATCTGGGAGGATCACCAATTCGTTGACAATCGGATTGGGCGACTCGGCAGCAATAATACCAGGCTCCGTAATGCCGATAAAACGCCCCGGCAAAGAGCGCTGCTTAGCGAGACCTAAGATCGCGCCCTTCATGGGGCCTTTCATCGCACCAGGGCCGCATCCTGTGACCACATTCAAGAGTCGTAGACCGAGCTCATAGCCCACTCTTTTGCAGTAACGGTACTCCGGTCGAGAAATCGAGTGCCCGCCCCAGCACACCACCATGCGAGCGTGCTCACCTTGCACAAAAATATTCGCATGGCGTAAAATTTGAAAAACTTGAGACGTGGGTGCGAAGTCTTTTACTTCGGCGGTCATGTAGACAATATCGCGGAGCACGGCGTAGAGGTGCTCACGAATGCCCTCAATCAAGATCCCGTCCACGAATGCCACTGCCGGCGCATTCCGCAATTCGAGCAAAATGCCTCGCGCGGCCTCCACCGTCCACACTTCAAAGTCGCGAAATTCCTCAAAAAGCTCGGCAGGGTCATCGCACTCACTGCCCGTATTCAACACGGCTAAAACGCATTGGCGGAAGAGAGCTTTTTGCTCGGGATCTTTCGCGCTTGCGCTCAAACGCCCGAGCTCCAAGCGAGACAAGATGGGCATACTTTTCGGAGGAGTGATCGTTGCGCGCGCTACAGTAACAGCCATGGCTTTATAGTGACTCAAAGCCCACCTTGAAACAATGGCGACACATAAGAGAGCTGCAGGCAGCGGCCAGGGCCCCTCTTGGGGGACCACTGAACCACACGACAAGCAGCCCTCATGAACCTGCGGCTCTCAAAAAACTGCGGCGCTCAAAAAACTGCGGCTCTCATGAACATGCAGAGTTAACGAACAATCCCTCGAGCTCGACAGTTCTGGGTGCAAGAAGCGCTGCCCGTTGGCCCGGCGTCACAGAACTCGCCCGGATCGACCACGCCATCGCCGCACCTTGAGCTCAAGGTACAATCAGCCCGACAGCCTCCATAGGAGCCTGTATTCATGGCCGCCCCTAAGTCACATTGTTCGGGGCCATTGCGCTCACCATCGCCGCACGAGGGCACATTCGACGAGCATTGGTAGCTACAGCCCGTGCCATCAGCAGAATAGGCAGTGTTATTCACGCCATCGTCGCAGGTTTCACCGCCATTGACGGACCCATTTTGCCCATCGTCAATCACGCCGTCTCCACAATAGGCACCCCAATCACATTCGCTGGTGCAACCATCGTAGAGTGTATCGCTATTATTCACGCCATCATCACAGAGCTCGAAGTCAGGCTGTAAGACCCCATCGCCACAAGTGGGCACGTTCATGCAGTTGGCACCGCACGGGTTTTGTGAATTGGGAAAAGCATAGACGTCTTCGTTGAAACCGTTGTCGCACTCTTCACCTTGGCCATTTTGCAGAAGGCCATCGCCGCAGCGCATGCCGAGGAAACAGTCTTCGGTACACGAAGTGGGGCCATAGGCTGTATTGGAGTTGAAATCGGTGTCGCTGGGGTCTGATTGCTCTCCCAAGTCGCACTCTTCGCCGCCGCCGATGGATGCATTCGAGCCATCTTGGAGCACACCATCGCCGCAGCGGGGGCCCTCGACGCATTGCTCAGCGCCCGACTCTAAACAGCTGCCGTAAGGCGCTGAAGCGATATCGCCTGTCCAGTTGAAGTCACCATCATCGCATTCCTCAGAATTCGATTGGGTAATACCATCTCCACAGCCGCCAATAATTTCGCAGCTGGAATCACAGAACGCACCCCCATCACAAAACTCCGGGCCATTCCTCGAGGCATCGCCACAATAATCTGCCCAGGTGCAATCCGCCCGACAACCCCTCTGGCCATCGGAATCTGTACAACTCTCAAAAGGCTGCCCCGTGCTCGGGTCGATGGCGCAGCCATAGCTAACGAATAGCTCAACTCCCGGGTCGCATTCTTCCTCAGAAGGATCACGATTGCCGTCTCCACAATAACTGGCGTAGGTGCAATCTGCCGCGCAGGTGCCATAGGCGCCCGTATTGTTGGCTGCGCCCAAATCGCATTCCTCAAAGGCTTGGTCGAGATCCCCATCACCACAGCTAGGGGGCAAGGTGCAGGAATCGCCGCAAGCGGCTGAGTCGTTATAAACCGGATGCGTTGAAGCGTAATAGGGCGAGACATTTAAACCATCATCGCAGGCTTCCTCCGGTGAGTCTTGGTCACCATCACCGCAGAATGAAAAGGTGCAGGTGGTTGGATCACATTCACCATAACCCGTACCCATTACATAGTTATCTGAATCGCATTGCTCCGTTCCCGCTCTCGTACCGTCGCCACAGGTCGTGCTGCAGGTCGAGCGCGGCTGCAGGAAGCCATCGAGCGTCAACTGGTAATTCGAACCGGATGGCGACCTTTCAGCCTGAAACACCACAATTTCGTAGAGCTGACCAGCCACAAGTCCAAAACGCAGGTCGGTTGTATCTGCGGCTTCCGCGGCGTCGAGGGGACAAGCGCTCGGTTCACTCCAACCACCATTGACCGAACAATCGCTATCTGTAGCGCTGCCTTCCGCACCATCGTCTCCCAAGACAACCCGACCCCACTGCTGGGCGTGAATGCCGCCAATATCCACGGCGAGACGACCATTGACATACACCCACACATCGTCGTCGCCATAAAAGGTCAGAGTCTGCCCTGGTTGATACTCGAAGAAGTAACGT
>JAKVCH010000335.1 GCA_022447485.1 Polyangiaceae bacterium
TGTCGACCTAGCGCGTCGTGCCGGTCTTCCTGATGACACACCCGACGAAGGGGGAAAAATCGAAGTATTAGCCAAAGATATAGACCTCTTTGAACTCGAGTATCTTGATCCTGCCAGCGGTCGTTGGCGAGAGGAATGGGACAGCACGTCTGTTGTCGGGGAAAAGGGTCGTATTCCTTTTCAGGTCAAGATTAAGCTGGTCCTGAACGGTGGTCGTCGTGCCTTGGCTGGTTCCAGTCAAGGAAAGATTCGCTTGGTCACGATCGTGGACATTCCCATACGTGACCCTCTTCACTTTGCCCTGCAGTAGATGATGATGGCTATTTCCAATGCAGAGTTGATCAAAAGGGCACGTCGGCGCAGCCGGAAGCGAGGGCTCGCTTTGCTGATGGTGATGGGTGCATTGTCTCTGATGACCTTGATGCTGACTGAGTTCCAAGATGCGGCGAGTGCCGAATTGGGTTCAGCGATGGCCTCTCGTGATCAAGTGAAAGCCGAATACGCCGCCCGGAGCGGCGTGAATTTGGCGCGTTTGCCTTTCGCCGCCGAGCCCACGATCCGAAAGCCTTTAGCCCTTCTGGGAGTCAAGACTCAGATTCCAGTTTGGGAGTTCACTGATGTTCTTCTTGGCCCATTTAACGACACGGAAGCCGCAGAGATCTTCACGGGTATTTCTGGGTTAAGCTTAGATGATACCCGTAACTTAGGCTTGGATGGGGCTGGCTTCGATCTTCAGATTGTGGACGAAGACTCCAAACTCAACCTAAACTTGGCAGCGCGGGCGGACTCGTTCTCTCAACAGCGTATGGTAGAACAGCTTTTTGCGATGTTCCGAGGCCCCGCCTACGACGAGCTCTTCGAAGAGAAAGACGAAAAGGGGAACCGCAATGACCGTCAGGCCATATGTAGCGCTTTGATTGATTGGGTTGACCCGAATCAAGACCGTAATAATTGCGATCCTACGATTGAAACGAATATAGCAGCTGCTCCTGAAGATAGTTTTTATCAATCCCTCGACCGTCCTTATCGACGTAAGAACGCCGCCTTTGATAGCTTGGAGGAGGTCCACCTGGTTCGAGGAGTGTCTGAGAGATTTTACCGGACTTTCTTTCAGAAGGATCTGGACGATCCGAAGTCCAGGGTCGTCACCGTCTGGGGCACGGGTAAGCTGAATATTAACACAGCAAACCCTTTGGCCCTCTTGAGTGTGGCTTGCTCCAAGGCCACGCCGGAGTCGAAGCTTTGTTATGACGAAGAGATGCAGGCGAATATGCTCTTTTCGCTAAAAATGCTCAGCAGTATGATGCCGGCTTTGCCTATTTTTTCTTCACCGAAGTCCTTTATCTCCGCAATTCAAGGGAAAGGGAAAATTGGCTCGATGCTGACAGATATGTCGATTGAACCTATCCAACTACTTTCGACCTCGGAAGTCGAAAAGGCTTTGAGTGTTGAGAGCAAGGTGTTCAGCATTTATGCGACAGGACGGGTCAAATCCGGGAAACGCACGACCGTCCGCAAAATTCACGCCGTGGTTGATATGCGTGGGGCTCCGCCCCCCTGGGCGGCACCCCCGCCCGATCCCAATAATCCGGCTGGGGTAGCGGTCAATGCCGGAGCAGGAGCTCCTCCGCTGACGCCAGCGAATCCCGATGAACCAGATGCTTTGCCGATGGCTCAGCGTCCAGAAGGCAATATGATTTATTATCGCGTCGACTAGCTCTTGCGATCCTCTCCTCGTTGCCACAGTTGCTCCTGTATTTCTCTGAAGACTTTTTATCTTGAATCAGCCCATGTCCTATAAATTCTCTCTTTTGATGGAAACGACGTTTCCAGAGCCGGTACAAAGGTCTAGCCTTTTGGCCCGGAGAAATTTCTCGATCGGTGACTACCCATGAGTAAAGTCGTTGGAATTGATATTGATGGAGGCCAGGTGCGGGCTGCCTTATTGCGATCGGCTTATCGCAAGATCGAGGTACTGGGCTTATGGGAAGAGAATATCGTCGATCACGATGGCGTTGATGCTGCGCTCGCGCGGTGTGTGGCCGAGCTAGAGACCGGTGCGGTGGATTCCGTGATGACGACGGCGGATGGTCTGCGTACCTTCATTCATCAGCTCTCCTTTCCTAAGACCGCAGAGAAACGTCTCGGCGAGCTTTTGCCCTTTGAATTGGAGGGAGAACTCCCGGTCGAGGTCGATGAGATCGTATTCGATTGGGTTCGTCTGCCAACTTTCGAGAGTGGCGAGATTCCGGTGATGGCGATTGCGGCAAAGGAAGACCATGTGGCGAGTCGCATTCAGCTCGTCAAAGATGCGCTTGGTCGAGAGCCAGAAAGGGTTGGCTGTCCTGGAACTGAGCTCCAACAATTGGTTCAAGTTCATTCTGAATTGAGCGGCGAAGGGTGCTGTGCGGTTCTTAACTTTGGCTGGGAGCAAGTTGATATCTGTTTCCTAGTCGCCGGGAAGCTTCGCTGGGCGCGCTCGCTTGGTGTAGGAGTGGGAGACTTTCCCGAGGCGGGTACGCGGGCCGTGGCCTTGTTGAAGCAAACACTTGCGGCGTTTGCTGTTGCTCAAGGGGTCCAGGTCCAGAAGATATGGCTCTGCGGACGCGCAGCCGCCATGGAAGGCATCTCTGAGTACCTGATGGCCCAATTGGGGGTCGACGTAGAGCTGCTCTCCGAGGCTTGGTCGTTGACGAAAGCTGCAGAGGCGCAAAAAGAGAAAGCGTTAACCAGTGACTTTGGCAAGTTCGCTAAGCCGATCGCCAGTGCGCTGGGTGGTTTGCGGGGTCGCGGAGTCGACTTACGAACGGGGCCCTTGGCTTTTCAGCGGGGCTATAGCCACGTAAAGGCTCGGCTTCCTCTTCTCGGGGGCTTGGCGACAGCAATTTTGGTTTCGTTTCTTTTTTCTGTCTGGGCCGAGGGTCGGGCTCTTGGTGAGGAAAATAAAGCACTGACTCAAAGTCTGGGTGAGTTGACGAAGGCCACGTTCGGTCAATCGATTGAGAATATTGACGATGCCGAAGTTGCCCTCGATGCGGCGCGTCGAAAAAAGTCAGAAGACCCGATGCCCTACATAGATGGTTTTGGGGTTGCCGTGGCGCTTTCCGAGACAATTCCCCACGAACTAGTGCACGACATAGAAGAGCTAGAAGTTGCGAAGGGAAAGGTGAAGCTTCGTGGGATTGTTTCAAAAGCCGAAGATGCTCAAACTGTCGCGCAACGGTTTGGCGAGCATCGCTGCGTCGAAGATGTCAAAGTCACGAAGATCACTCAGGTCGTGAATAGTGATAAGGAGCGCTATCAATTGGAGGCGCTCTTGAACTGTCCGGAAGATGGCAAGAAGAAAAAGTCTGGAGGCTCTCGATGAGCTTAGCAGAGAAGATTGACTCTCTCGAAGAGAGAGAAAGGCAGTTGCTTTTTATCTTTGTGGGGGTGCTCGCTCTCATGCTCTTGGTGTTGATTCCATTTTTGTTGCGTTTGAGTGTGAGCGAGCAGGCGGAAGAAAATGAGCGTTTAAGAGAGCTGATCGGAGCGATTGACGATGAACGGCTCACCCTCGGGCGCCGCAAAGCTGAAAGCGAGAGGGTCGAGGCGCGCTACAAGCGGAAAGCACCTGCACTGGCGAGTTTTTTGGCCAGCACGGCCGATGCTCTCGAAGTGGAGATTCCAGAAACACAGGATCGCTCAACGACACCCCATGGGAAGAAATTCAAAGAACGGTTAACGCATATCCGTCTGAATAATATTGGCCTGCTCAAACTCTCCAACTTCATGGATAAGATAGAGAATAGTGGCTATCCATTGAGCATTTCTAAGCTCCGGATTCGTAAGAGCAATAATAAAGACGATCAATATGACGCGGAAATGGATATTAGCGCTTTTGATCGCGAAGAAAAAAAGTCGAAGTCATCCGCGAGTGAAGACGAAGAATGATGATAATGATGACTTCTGTGCAGCGAAAATTGCTCAAGTATATTGGCGTCCCGCTATTTTATTTGAGTACCTTGGTCCTCTTTATCCGCCTGACCTTTCCCTACGAAACACTGAAAGGAAGGTTGATTGCCCAATTTAATGCGACGCAAAAAGACAAGCGCCTAGAGATAGACGAACTTTCCGGGAGTGGGCTTTTTGGTATTGAAGCTGAAGGCCTGCGATTGATCCAATATCAAGATCAAAAGCCTACCTCTGACCAAAAGGTGGCTCCGCCACTACACTTAGGGCTGGAGAGAGCGGCTGTGAGCGTTTCTCCCCTGAGTTTACTTTTTGGGAAGACGGTCGTCAGCTTCGACGCCGATGCGGGTGGCGGAGAAATCGAGGGCC
>JAKVCH010000336.1 GCA_022447485.1 Polyangiaceae bacterium
CAGCGCCGGTGTGAACGGACGCTGGGAATACTTGAATCCGTAAATGCCCACAAATCCCGAGGCGCGAACTAACTTGAGAGTGTCCTCAAAATCTTCGTCCGACTCACCGGGAAAGCCCACGATCATGTCCGTAGAGAGGGTTAAGCCCGGCACGGCTTCTTTCAACGCCGTGACCCGCTCAATATACTCTGCCGCCGTATAGCGCCGGATCATGCGCCGCAGCTGGGAATCACTGCCAGACTGCACGGGCATATGAACATGCTGAGCCAGCACCGGCAGGTCTTGATGAGCGCGAATCAAGCTTGTCGGCAAATGCCGTGGATGGGGGCTCGTGTACCTTAAACGAACGAGCTCGGGCACTTCAGCAGCGATAGCTCGAAGTAAGGCCGCAAATTCCGTTACGTCTTGTCGAGCAACTGCCCCTCGGGTGTGCCGCCATTGGCATTCTCCGGCGCCAGGAGCCGGGGAAAGTGACCCAAGCGGATCGCGATAACTGTTGACCGTTTGGCCCAGCAGAGTGACTTCTCGAACTCCAGAGTCGACGAAACGCTGTACTTCATCGATAATTTCTCGTGCGGGTCGATACCGCTCTGGCCCGCGCGTGTAGGGCACAATGCAATAGGAGCAGCGCTCATTGCAGCCCTTCATGACCGTAACAAAGGCTGTGGCTCCGGCTCTTCCCGGCTGAGGCGCCGCCGCCAAGAACGAGGGCTCATCGACATCGAAAACAGTCCTCACCTTTGGTAAGCCGCCGATGGACGCATCCGCTAAAAGAGCGGGAAGCTCTGGAATATTATCTGGCCCAATCATCACATCGATCTGTGGGAGGCTTTTTAATAGCTGCTCTCCCTCTTGCTGAGCCACACAACCCGCCACTCCAATTAAAAGCTCGGGCTTTTTCTGCTTGAGTCGACCCAGGCGCCCCACTTCACTTCTCAATTTTTGCTCGGCTTTTTCCCGAATGCTGCAGGTGTTCAAAACGATAACATCTGCCTCCTCAGCAGAGTTCGCTTCGTCATAACCGCCCGCAGTCAAAACCTCTGCCATACGACTCGAGTCGTGAGCGTTCATTTGGCAACCAAAAGTAACAACGTGATAGCGTGGCATAGAAGGACTTAATTAAAAGAAGGACCCCTTAGGGGAGGTGGGAGGGCCGCGGAGCCTAGCACATTCCGAGCGCTCCGAAATCAAAGGCTAGATTAGACTACAAGAAGATTAAGATTGACCCTTTCTACAAGCCTACTTAAACCGGAATGGCCAATATGACCCAATCTTTTTCCACACTCGCCGAACTTTTTGAAAACAGCGTCCAAGAATTTGCTGACAACGACCTCTTCGGCACAAAAACCGCCGATGGGAGCTGGACTTGGAGCAGCTACAGACAATTCGGCGACGCCGTCCACCAGGCACGGGCGGGCTTAGCCCAGCGAGGCATTCAAGCCGGCGACAGGGTCGGAGTCATCTCGGACAATCGAGAGGAATGGGCAATTCTGGCTTTCGCCTGTTACGGACTAGGAGCCTGCTTGGTGCCGATGTATCAAGCCCAACTGCCCGAGGAATGGTCATTCATTATTGACGATTGCCAGGCAAAGCTTGTCTGTTGCGCCACCGAAGCGATTCATTCGAAGATGCAAAGCCTCACCGCAGAGCTGAAATCTCTGGAAACGGTGATTGGCTTCGATATCGCAGACGACCATCAGGACTCCTTTCACGGCCTTCTCGCCGCAGGGAAAGAGTCGCCCGTTGCCAGCAAAAACCCCGAGCCCAGCGATATTGCGCAATTCATCTACACCTCGGGCACAACCGGCAACCCCAAAGGGGTCAAGCTCTCCCATAGCAACTTCTCGAACAACGTGTTGGCGGCCTCATCACGCTTCGACTTCGGGCCGGGCGAGCGGTCTTTGGCATTCCTGCCGTGGGCCCATTCCTTTGGGCAGACCGCAGAGCTCTACACCCTTTTCTACTATGGCGCGGCCATGGCGATCAACGACGAGATCCCCCAGCTGGTCGGCAATTTAGCCGACGTCAAGCCGACAGTTCTCGTCGCTGTGCCCCGCATTTTTAATCGCATTTACGATGGCGTGAACAAGAAGATCGCCGACAAGCCTTTGCCGATACGTAAGCTCTTTCACTCAGCAGTAGAAACAGCCACGCGCATGGATGCAGGCCACCGGCCTGGTCTTCTCGCCGGGGTCGGTCACAAGTTGGCCGATCGCCTGATTTTTAGCGGAGTTCGAGAACGCTTTGGCGGGCGCCTGCGCTTTGTCGTGAGCGGAAGCGCCGCCCTGAGTACCGAGGTTGCCCAGTTTATCAGCGCCTTGGGCATCGAAGTTTACGAAGGCTATGGTCTCACAGAAACAAGCCCGATCGTGACAGCGAATTACCCTGGTCACCGAAAACTAGGCAGCGTCGGCCCAACACTGCCCGGCGTGCGCGTCAATATCGATCCCTCCGCGACTGGCGATGCAGTGAATGGAGAGATCATTGTCTACGGGCCGAATGTGATGCAGGGCTATCATCACCGGGACGAGGAAAATGCCCAGGTATTGATGGCCGACGGTGGGTTTCGCACCGGTGATATGGGCTATCTTGACGACGACGGTTACCTCTTCATCACGGGCAGAATTAAGGAACAGTATAAGTTAGAAAACGGGAAATACGTTGTTCCGTCTCCGCTCGAGGAGGAGCTGAAGCTCTCGCCCTTCATCACGAATATCATGCTCTTTGGAGCCAATCGACCCCATAATGTTGCGCTCGTTGTGCCCGACATAGCCGCTCTCGAAGCCTGGGCTGCATCAGAGAAGGTCGACCTGAGCAATGCCGCAAAGAGTGATGAAGTCCAGAAGCTCCTGTTCGGCGAGTTGGAGAAGTACTCAGCCTCCTTCAAAGGCTATGAGCGTCCACGCTCCATCTGCATTACCCTCGACGACTTCACAACAGAGAATAATATGCTGACGCCCACGATGAAGCTGAAGCGGCGCACTGTTCTCTCGGTCTATCAAGCACAGCTCGAAGAGCTTTATGATTGAAACTGGGCCGCGCTAGAACTGGGCTGCGCTAGAGCTGGGCCGCGCTAGAACTGGGCCGCGCTAGAACTGGGCCGCGCTAGAGCTGGGCCGCGCTTGAGCTGGGCCGCGCTAGAGCTGGGCCGCGCTGAACGACATGTAGGAAAACGGCTCACTTAAATGAGCTTCTTTGCACTAGTTCACTTGAGAAAATCGAAAAAACCCGTCAGAATCAGATAGCTGAACAAAAGGACCTATCTGGAGGATGTACTTGATAGACTGATGGAACAAGTACATGTCGTAAGAAAGATAGTTGCTGTGCTGGGACCAAAAGACTGAGAGCATCAGTATTTTGCAAGAAAATGAGGGGTTGAAGGGCGTTCGTCAGGGCGCCCTTCGCTTTTTCAGGCCCTTCGCTTTTTCAGGCTGGCGTGCTGTTTCAGGCTGGCGTGCTGTTTCAGGCCGCCGCTGGGTTTATCGAAGCGTGCTGGGCTTATCGGGGTTCTTCGGCTTGATCGCACAGCTCGGCTTGACCATTTTCGTGTACGGCCAAGCTCACCTGCCAGAGCGCATGGCGCAGACTCTCGAGTGCCAGCATCACGGACAAACTTGGCCAACTGCCACGGACTCCGACCGCTCAAAAATCCCCTAGAATCAACTTAATATTATGCTAATTAAACTCAATAAATACAATTACTTAAAAACAAAAATAACCTATACAACATAAGCTTCTTTGGGCGTATTCTTGACATCTCCGATGTAACAACGCATTTCAATGAATGTGAAGCTATCGAGTAAAGGTCGATATGCCGTTCGGGCACTCTTCGACATCGCTTTCTACAACGATGGCGACCCGACCCAAGTGAAGGATATCGCCGAGCGGCAAGCGATTCCCCCGCGCTTTCTGGAGCAGATCTTTCAAGATCTCAAAAGAGCTGGAATCGTTGGCTCGAAACGAGGGCCCCAAGGGGGCTACTTTTTGGCTCGGCAAGCTGAGGCGATTCCTCTCGGCGAAGTTATCGAGGTGATGGAAGGCCCGGTCGCCCTAGGCCAAGAAGCCGCGAGTCGTGCCACCAGCAAAATAAGCTCCAAAGATACACCCCAGACTGATGGCCAACGGGTGACTGACGTTATCTTCGATGACCTCTCCCAGCGAATTTCCGAGTGCCTCCAACAGGTGAGCGTGGCAGATGTTTGCGCGAAGGCGACAGAGTTGGGGATTGGACCCTCGACCAACGATAGCTACATGTACTTTATCTAAAGCAATCATGACGAACACCCTGAACGCCAAAGATCTCATTTATGG